>CBFHUY010000097.1:0-6832 GCA_965658885.1 Hydrogenovibrio sp. | reverse complement strand
TGCAACTGATTCCAGAGTTGCGCGTAAATACTATTCAATCCGGTTGCTGTGGCATGTCAGGGGAATTTGGGTATAAGAATTATGAGGTTTCCCACAAGATTGCCAGCCAAACCTTATTACCAACTTTAGAAAAAGCGGACAAAGAAGACTTAGTGATTGCAACGGGCACCAGTTGCCGCCACCAAATTGAAGACTTTGCCGAAAAACAAGGGCTTCACCCAGCTGAAGTATTTTGGATGGCGTTACGCTAAATTAGATCCGAAAAAGAGGTCACCGATAAGCAGTGAACGGCTTTGTCTTGCACTGAACGGCTATTAATGCGTGCGACGTTTTTGTTGCGGTTTCTTTTTACGCTTACGTTTTAATAACGCATTTTCTGCTTGCGATTCCGACTTACCACGACGGAACGTAAAATTGGACTTGCGCCCTTCATAAGGGTTTGCCGTTACCTTATATTCAATCATCACCGGTGTGCCCACCCATTTGAATGCCTTGCGAAATACATTCATTAAATACTTGGTATAGGCTTGCGGTAATTTATCGACTTGATTGCCGTGAATAATCACTCTAGGCGGATTAAGCCCACCCAAGTGCGCATAACGACATTTCACTCTACGCCCGCCAATTAACGGCGGCTGATGGTCCAAAATGGCTTGTGATAAAACCCGGTTCAAATCGGAAGTCGAAACCTGCTTCATGGACGCATCATAGACGGCATTCACTGTTTTAAACAGGTCGCCCACTCCCGTACCATGCAAAGCAGAGATTAAATGGCGCTTGGCATAATCGACAAAATGCAGTTTAAATTCCAATTCGTGTTTCACTTTACTGCGTTGCTCTGGCGAGAGGTTATCCCATTTATTAATGGCAATCACCAACCCGCGGCCCGATTCCATCGCCAAGCCTAACAAGGTCAGATCTTGATCGGTAATACCTTCAGAACCATCTACCACCAGCACCACGACATTGGAGTTTTCCATCGCCTCAATGGCTTTGACAATACTGAACTTTTCAATTTTTTCTTTGATATTTTTACGACGACGAACACCTGCGGTATCAATCAAAGTATAAAGTCGCTCACCGCGCTGAAAAGGCACATAAATACTGTCACGCGTTGTGCCCGGCATATCAAATGCCACCACGCGTTCTTCGCCCATCATGCGATTAATTAAAGTGGACTTACCAACATTGGGGCGGCCAATAACAGCAACTCGAATACCAGGGTGCTTGTCTAAATCGAGTGCATCCTCATCTTCTTCAGCACCTGAAGGCGCAACATCAGAGAGTACTTGGCCGATCATTTCCGCTACATTGTCACCATGAGCCGACGAGATCACATGCGGTTCCCCTAGACCCATTTGATAGAAGTCATTGGCAATCACCGCTTTTTTGTGGCCTTCCGCTTTATTAACCAATAAATAAATGGGCTTATTAAACTGACGAACATAATGAGCAATACTCTCATCAGCAGGAATGAGTCCTGCTCGACCATCCACCAGGAACAGCACCGCATCGGCTTCGCCAATCGCAGCCTGAACCTGACCGGCCATTAACGGATCAACCCCTTCCTGCTCACCACTCAAGCCACCGGTATCAACCACAATATAAGGCGTATCGCCTAGGCGACCCGTACCATACTGACGATCCCGTGTTAAGCCAGGATAATCGGCAACAATCGCATCACGAGACCGTGTGAGGCGGTTAAAGAGTGTGGACTTACCCACATTAGGTCGGCCAACCAAGGCAATAACCGGTTTGCTCACTGAATTTCCTTTGTATTTGGCGTAACAGATTTTACGACGCCTTGTGGATCATTAGGATGGTTAAATTGATACCAATCAGCAGGCTTGACTTGATACACCGTCAGATAACCATCATTATCTAACACATACAGTTGCTGGTCGGCAATCTGAACACGTGCAATGCCTTCACTGGTTCCTAAATAGCCACTGCCATGTCGTGCGCGGGCAACTGGGGTCCCATCCAATTTATCAACCCAGTGTAAATAGCCTAAACCATCAGCGACCAGTAATTGGGTATCGTTATACAATTTGATATTACGCAATTGACGATATTTAAAGTTTTGCTGTTGCCATAATTGGGTGCCATTGACATAGTCGACCGCGGTTAATAAATCATTTTCATCGACCAAATACAGTGCTTTGTCATCCACCACAAAATTTCTAAAGCCCGAAATCTCTTTGGACCAATAAAGGTTTCCAGTGTTGGCATTCATCGCTAACAACTTTCCTTGATAGCCTAATACAAATAAACGCCCATCTTTTACAATCAAGCCCGCTTGGATATCGACCATGCGTTCCAAGTCGGTTCGACCCGATGGCACGATGACCTGTGTTTGCCAATCCAGTGCGCCGGCTTTGGCTTCTAACGACTGAACTTGACCCGTTTCCCAACCCAAGAAAAGTTTTCCAGACGCATACGTAACCGGCGCGATTCCACGAAATGACAGATTTGGTAAATTGTGCTCGACCACCCATTCTTTGGCACCCGTGTCCGCATTCAATGCCACCACTTTACCATCCACTGTGCGCACAAACACCTTGCCTTCGGCAATAATAGGACGGCTTAACACCTCACTCGATAATTGTGTCATCCAAACCTGACGGCCATCGCTTTGATTCACAGCCAATACCTGACCTTTTGCCGTTCCCACGATAACGGTGTTGCGATAAACCGTTGGGCCAGACGCAATTGGCGCTCGGAAGCGCGTTTGCCAGATCACCTGATCTTGCCAACGATCTTGGTTGGCTTTATGGGCTTTAGTCAAGCCGCCGTTTGGGGTCGTAAAATACACAGCCTGCTCAGTATCGGCAAAATAAAGACCATGACTATCCGCTGGATTAAAGGCATCCAATTGTAATTGCCATTGTTTTTCCAACGCATAAGGCGATGTCATCTTCAACAAGGGGGTTGGTTCCCGAACCACTTTCGGATTACTAGAACACCCAACCAACGTTAAAACGGTAAATAAAATTAAAACACGCATTAATATCACGGAATGAAAACCCACCTTATTCTGCTAGATCAGCCAGTTTAATACTGGCCATATTTTGTAATGCATCCACGGTTGATGGATTATCAACCACCGACTGATAACCAGCTCTTGCAGCAGACAAGTCACCTTGATTAAAGGCGAGTTCTGCACGATGAAAAGCCAGGTTCGCCTTCTCAGACTCAGACAAGACGGTTTCGTCAATTTGAGCCAGTAGCTGCGCGGCATCGTCAAAGCGTTGCTGGTCACTATAGAGGGTTACCAAGCGTAATTGTGCTACTAACTTTAGTGATGCATCTGGGGCATGATTGACGACCCATTGATAGTTTTCATAGGCCAAATCTAATTTACCTTGTTCCAGATAGTGTTTGGCAACCATAAAAGCAATGGCCGTTGAATAAGGGCTTTCTGGCTGTTCTTCCATTAACGTCAAACCCTCACGCATCGCTTCTCCGAAAGAACCCTGCTGCTGACGAATCTGAAGCATTTCAAACATCGCCGATGCCTTCAATCCTTCGCTCAGTTTGGTATTCTGCCAATAAGTCCATCCAGACCAGGCTAAAACGATCACTAAAATACCAGACAATAACTGGGTGCCGTTTTTCTGCCACCACTGTTTTAATGCTTCAACTTGATCTTCATCTGTTTCGTAACGACTCATGATTGATTTCCTATAACGTCTTTCTACTTGATTTATGATTTTTAAATTTATTCAGATGCCGTAGCCGT
Organism: Hydrogenovibrio sp.; assembly: GCA_965658885.1. GTDB lineage: Bacteria > Pseudomonadota > Gammaproteobacteria > Thiomicrospirales > Thiomicrospiraceae > Hydrogenovibrio. The sequence continues at coordinate 3,090 of CBFHUY010000097.1, read as the reverse complement.
TTCCGAAAAGATGCGAGACAAGTGCGCCATCAACGCTTGCCATTCAATCAGCTCCTGCTCTCGATCTTCTCGCAAATATTTGACCACGATTTGCTGTTGGGCCACTTCATTGTCACCCAAGACTAAGGCCAGTTTTGCTCCGGACTTATCGGCTTTTTTAAACTGGCTCTTAAAACTTCCGCCCCCACAATTCATCTGTAATTTTAACTGCGGCAAGGCTTCTCTAATTTGTTCAGAAATGACCAGGCCTGGGCGTTTTGTCGCATCGCCAGCCAATACCACATAAATATCGGCAACGGGGTTAATGGCAATTAATCCTTTATCCATTAATAAGGCGGTTAACCTTTCAACGCCCATCGCAAACCCAACGGCCGGGGTTGGTTTGCCCCCAATTTGCTCAACCAACCCATCATAACGACCGCCGGCACAGACCGTGCCCTGAGCGCCTAATTCGGTGGTCACCCATTCAAAGACCGTGCGGTTATAATAATCCAGCCCCCGAACCAAATTCGGATTTTCTGTATACTCAATTCCCAAATCGTCTAAATGCGCTTTAAGGTCTTGATAATGCTGTTTTGATACATCATCTAAATGTTCAATCAGCTTGGGTGCCCCAGCAATAATTTCAGCCATATCTGGGTTTTTACTGTCCAAAATTCGTAATGGATTCGAATTTAGACGCCGTAAACTATCTTCATCCAGTTGCGCTTTATGCTGCTCTAAATAGTTGACCAATAAGTCTCGATAAGCTTGTCTCGACTCTTGACTGCCCAGTGAATTAATTTGTAACTCAAGCCCGGTAAGACCTAACTTGTCCCATAACCGCGCGGTCAATGCAATTAATTCGGCATCGGCATCAACCGTTTCCAAGCCAAACACTTCCACACCAACCTGATTAAATTGACGATAACGTCCCTTCTGAGGGCGTTCATGACGGAACATCGGGCCAGAATAATACAGTTTTTGAATCTGGTTATGGGCTAATCCGTTTTCAATCACCGCACGCACGCACCCTGCCGTGCCTTCTGGGCGTAGGGTTAGACTATCGCCATTGCGGTCGGCAAAGGTGTACATTTCTTTCTCGACGATATCGGTCACTTCGCCGATCGACCGTGCAAACAATTCGGTTTTCTCCACTAAGGGTAACCGGATTGATTGAAACCCATATTGCTTTAAAACCGCTTCAGCCGTTGCCACTAAAGTGTCATATGCAACCGATGCGTCTCCAACTAAATCATTCATGCCACGAATTGCATTGATCTTATCTGACATCATTCTTTCTCTTATCTATTCGGAACTCGGGCATCCGCCCGCTAAAGGTTAATCACAACCAACAAAGCAATTAATAAAATAATCACAACACTGGTAATAATTTTTAAAGCTGCCATTGAAAAAACTGGCTTAATGGAAGGATCTTCTGAACTCACCGAAATCAAAGGCGCTTCAGTCGCTTTGACATCGCTAAAAACTTCACTGTAAGCAGCAATATCCAACCCAACAATTTCAGCGTAATTTCTGAGATATCCACGTTTAAACGGGTCTAGGGACGCAATATCGAGCTGGTTACTTTCTAAATAGGCTATATGCTCAGCGCCGACCTTAAGTTTGTCAGCGACTTCGTCAATTGACCAACCTTTTGCTTCACGCGCATTTTTCAAAGCGTTGGCCAGACGCGTGGCATCTACGGTGTTTTCTGGACGGGGTTCTTCTGTTTGTTCATTAACCATTTAACTGATCCAAATTGATGGTTTGAAGGGTTCTCTTGGTACGATCTTTCACTTTTCCTGCCAATTGACCACAGGCGGCATCGATATCATCTCCACGTGTTTTACGCACGGTACAGTTAATACCGGATGCCATCAATACATCCTGAAAGCGGTGAACGGCATTGTTCGATGAACGTTGATATGGCGCATTGGGAAACGGATTAAAAGGAATCAAATTCACTTTACAGGCCAAATTTCCTAACAATGCAACTAACTGATTGGCATGTTCAACACGATCATTTACTTGATCTAACATCACATACTCTACGGTCACATGTTTTTTACTGTGCCCGCCCTCAACGTAACGATGCAATGCCGGCATCAAAACTTCTAATGGATATTTTTGATTGATTGGCACGAGCTCATCGCGTAACGCATTATTCGGTGCATGCAATGAAATGGCCAAACTGACATCCAGTGCGGCTTTTATTTTATCAATGGCAGGAACCACACCAGCGGTGCTAATGGTAACACGGCGTTTGGATAAACCATAACCATGATCATCCATTAAAATCCGAGCGGCCGGAAAGGTATGAGTGACATTTAATAACGGCTCTCCCATCCCCATAAAAACAACATTGGAAATCACTCTGTCTTCTTTAGGTTTACACCCCAGCGCTTTATTGGCAACCCACATCTGCGCGACGATTTCCCAATTTTCCAAATTACGGTTAAAGCCTTGTTGACCCGTTGAACAGAAGCTGCATTCCAAGGCACAGCCTACTTGGGACGAGATACATAAAGTCCCCCGACTTTTTTCTGGGATAAAGACCGCCTCAACACAATTATGATGATCGACTTCCAACAACCACTTAATGGTGCCATCACTAGAGCGTTGTTCAGACACGATTTTGGGTGTCCGAATCACAGCACTGTCAATCAACTTTTGTCGTAAAGCCTTACTGAGGTTGGTCATCTCATTAAAATCGGATACACCAAATTGATGAATCCACTTCATCACCTGAGCGGCTCTAAACGGCTTTTCGCCAATTTTGGCAAAGAAGTCCACCAAACTGGCATAATCCATTCCCAGCAAATCAGTTTTTGCCGGTAGCTCACTCCCTTCAGACAGCATTTGCAGGTTTGATGTTTGAGTTGCCATAGTCATGTTCGGTTAATAACAGTTATTGAGTTAGCTGACATCAGCGGTTATTTCTATTTCGCTAAAAAAGTAACGAATTTCCCGTGCTGCACTCTCGACTGAATCAGAGCCATGCACAGAATTTTGTTGCATCGACAGGGCGAAATCTCTACGAATCGTTCCTTCTTCCGCTTTTTCTGGATCGGTCACGCCCATCACTTCACGGTTTTTAGCAATGGCATA
>CBFHUY010000096.1:0-6924 GCA_965658885.1 Hydrogenovibrio sp. | reverse complement strand
TAGTAATGCGAAAATTCTAGGTTACGTGTCAATGATTGGTTTTTATGATTTACCCTTAGACTATTTAGAGCAATTTCCAGCTAAAATGGCTGCTTTAGATAAGGACTCGGTGTTAGCGGCTTGGCAAAAAAGAATTCATCCTGACGCTTTACTCACGTTAACCTTGGGTATGTCAGAGCCTTTAAAAGATAAAAACTAATGCTTTGATTTATTTAAACTCTTTCCCTAAATGAAGGTGGATGGTTTAAAATAACTGCCTTTTTTCGGGGATAGAGGCTCTATGCTAAAACGTTACTTGCGCGTCTGTGTGCTCGCGTCGTTATGGTTGACGATGGCAAGCGTTTCGATGAGTGCTTGTGCTGCCAATGAAGCCCCGTCAGCTCAGCCCCTCGAAAAGGTCACCCTTAAACTCAAATGGTTTCACCAGTTTCAGTTTGCTGGCTACTATGCGGCCAAAAAACAAGGCTATTTTCAGGATGAAGGTTTGGATGTGGATATCCAAGAACGCGACTTTCATGAAAATACCATTCATCAAGTCATTCGGGGTGAAGTAGACTACAGTATTTCCGATTCGGTATTATTGTTATATCAAGCGAAAGGTCACCCGGTTGTGATTGTCGCGCCGATTTTTCAGCATTCTCCTCAAGTTTTATACACCTTAGCCAGCTCTGGCATTAGTAGTCCTTATGCATTGAAAAACAAAAAAATGGGGTTTTATAAACAAGATGCCGATGGCTTTTCAGTATTGGCCATGTTAGAGCAAGCCGGCATTAATCCGACGGTTCAACGTACCTTGAAAACGGATAAACGTATGTTGATTCGAGGCGAGGTGGATGCCATAGCGGGTTATTCAACAAATGAAGCCTATTTTTTCCGTCAGCAAGGCATCGACATAAATATTATCAATCCAATGCACTATGGCATAGATACCTATGGTGATATGTTATTTACCAGTCAATCTGAGTTGGAAAATCACCCTGAAAGAGTGGCCAAAATGCGCCGAGCAACCATTCGAGGCTGGCAGTATGCAATGGAGCATAAGGCCGAAATGGCACGTCATATTATCGAACACTATTCGGTTGCGAAAAGTTTCGAGCATCTGATGTTTGAAGCCAATGCCATTGAAGAAGTCATGTCGTTGAAAACCACCCCCATTGGTACTTTGGATGAAGGACGACTCCAGTTTATTGCTGACATATTTCGAGGCCAAGGACTCATCGAAAACCCGGTTGATTTATCAAAGGGCATTTATCGTCCAATTCGGGGCGCAATTGCATTTACCCCACAAGAAAAAGCATGGTTGAAAGCGCACCCCGTGATTCGAGTTGGGGTTGATCGCGCCTATGCCCCTTTAGAGTTTGTTGATGAAAATGGTCAATATCAAGGTATGGCAGATGACTTGTTTAAGATCCTTCAGCAGCAAACGGGTCTTCAGTTTCAACCGGCACTGGAACTGACTTGGTCGCAAACCATTCAGGCTATTCAAGCAAAACAGTTGGATGTCTTATCCGCAGTTATTTCTTCTGAAGCCAGGCAGGGTTACTTAGAATTTACCTCACCTTACTTTAAAGCGCCGATGGTTATCGCCGCGCGGGAAGGCACGCCCTATATTGCCAATCTATCGCAAATTGATGGTAAGCGCATTGCGGTGGTCAAAGATTATGCAGCGCATGACAAAATGCAGCATTTCTTTCCTCAGCAGCCGTTGGTACTCGTTTCTTCGATTGAAGAGGGCTTAGCCGCAGTGGCTTCGGGTGAAGCTTATGGCTATGTTGATAATGTCGCGGTGATTGGTCATAACATCAAAAAATCGGGGCTGACCAATTTACACATTGCAGGGGAACTGCCTTTCCGAGCTGATATTGCCATCGCGGTGCGTAAGGATTGGCCGATTTTACATTCCATTTTACAAAAAGCTTTGCAGCAGATGCCTGCCAGGCAAAAAGCGGATATGACCAACCAATGGCTACAGGTGACTTATCAAAAACGCTATAACTGGGTACAGCTCTTTGCCATTTTTACGCCGATTTTGCTGATTTTGGTAGTGGTTATATTTTATAACCGCAAGCTGAAGCAATCACAGCAAGATTTACAGAAGGCCAATATGGCGCTATCGTTGTTGTCGGTGACGGATCATTTAACGGGAGTCTATAATCGGCAATATCTGGATCAACGTTTAGAAGAGGAATTATCCCGTATCACGCGGCACCCAGCGCCTTTAAGTTTGGTGATGATGGATTTGGATCACTTTAAGCACGTCAATGATGACTATGGTCATTTAATCGGCGACAAAGTTTTAATCCAAGCAACTCAAGTGATTCAAAACCGCGTGCGTAAGACCGATGTATTTGGTCGCTGGGGCGGTGAGGAATTTATTCTAATTTGCCCAGATACCGACTTATTACAGGCACAGCAATTATCTGAAAAGATTCGCAAGGCAATCGAAGCAGAAACCTATCCTGAGCAAATTCAACAGACCATCAGTTTAGGGGTTGCTGAATACCAACCTAAGGAGCCGATGAGCCAATTGGTAAATCGTGCGGATGAAAATATGTATCATGCCAAGCAACAAGGTCGAAATCAAGTTTATGCAGGAGCCGTGACGGATGGCGACGAGACGTAATCCTTCGCAAGGTCAAATTCGCATCATTGGCGGCGACTTTCGCGGTCGTAAATTACCGGTGCGCTCAGCAGAAGGGCTGAGACCCACCAGTGACCGCATGCGCGAAACCCTATTTAATTGGTTGCAGTTTGACATTGCTGGTATGACCTGTCTGGATGTGTTTGCGGGTACGGGCGCTTTGGGGTTGGAAGCTGTGTCACGCGGAGCGGCTCAGGTTGATTTTTTGGAATTGGATGCGCACAATGCCAAACAGCTTCAGCAAAATATTCAAACGTTAAAAATTGACCATGCCACGCTCAAACAAACCGATAGCTTGCAGTGGCTACAACAAGCTTGCACACAGCCTTATGATTTAATTTTTTTAGACCCGCCTTTTGGGAAAGGCTTGATGCAACCGGTTTTAGAAGCCATTTTTCAGCAGAACTGGATTAAAAATAACCAGGCCTGGTTGTATTTAGAGCAAGAAAAATCGCTGAATTGGCCGTTATTGCCAGACAATTGGCAACTTTATCGAGAAAAAACAACGTCACAAGTTAAAATGTCGCTTTGGCATTCACTTGGCAACCCCGTTTAAGCAAAGAGAGGATTTATGCACATTACCGCTGTTTATCCCGGAACCTTTGATCCGATTACTTGTGGTCATTATGACCTTATTGAACGGGCGGCGCGTTTTTATGATCGTCTCATTATTGCGGTGGCGGATAATCGTAATAAAACGTCTTTGTTCAGCCTGCAACAGCGGGTTGAGCTGGCACAGCAAGTGACCGAACATTTGCCGCATGTTGAGGTTATCAGCTTTAGTGGGCTATTGGTGGATTTTGTCCGTGAAGTGGAAGGGCAAGTGCTGTTAAGAGGCTTGCGCGCTGTGTCTGACTTTGAATATGAGTTTCAACTCGCGTCCATGAACCGTAAATTGGCACCGGATGTTGAAACCATGTTTATGACCCCGGCTGAACAATATGCGTTCATTTCATCCAGTCTGGTGCGGGAAATTTCGGCGCTGGGCGGCGATGTATCTGAGTTTGTCCATCCGGTTGTGGCGCAAGCCTTGTCTCAAAAACAGGCATTAGAAAATTAACGGACTCTTTAGGAAGGTGTCGATTGGTCTTGACGGTGCCATAAACCGTTTTCCATCACCATGGCATGTTTGGCCCACTGTGCAAATTCGGTACGGGTTACACAATCCGTTGTTTTGCGTTCATTGCCTGCAATTTGTTTAAAAATCACAAAATCCTGGTTTGGATCATCACTTTTGGATTCATCGACAATGCGACGCATTGACCATTCACGTCCCAATTTACCATTACTATAAACGCCGCCTAACTGAATTTGATCTGGCGAAAGGCTGTCGGTTTGACGGTGCGCCAATGCCAATCCTAAAATGCGTTTTAAATCCGCTTCATGAATATCGACAAATGAATCAACCGATTTTAATGCCGCCAAAAAATCTTCATGGGAAAAACTGTCGGCCATTTCCTTTGTCGGTGATTTTGATTGTTGCAGAAACGTAGGATAACGCCGCCAATGAAATAAGGTATTAAAACTAACAGCCACCGCCAGAATTAAGACTAAATTTAATAGGACTGGTGTGAGTAAAAACTGATAGCCAAGTTGATGGATGGGCTCACTGCCGAGTACGGTTAATAATGCGGTTGCTCCAGCTGGGGGATGGAGACAGTTTAAATAATACATACTGATAATGGCTAAGCCCACCGCCAGACTGGCCGCCAGCCATGTCGGCTCAATATAGAGGGCACAGGTGATGCCGATCGTGCCCGATATCAAGTTACCCCCGATCACTGGCCAGGGTTGAGACAGCGGGCTATGGGGAACGGCAAACAGCAGTACCGCCGTGGCACCCATTGAGGCCATCACGGCAAGGCTGCTGTCCAAATCGAGAAATTGATGTGTGGTCCACACCATGAGCGCGATGGCTAAAAACCCCCCGAATGCGGATACCCATTTTTCAGTATGACTGACAGGTGATGTAAAAATCCCCAACCAGTTTGAAAGTTTTTTGAGATAAAGTCGAATCATGCCAAAAGTGTACCTGAAATTTTCTCATCTGCCTATCGTCAGTTGAACGATGAATAAACATATAATTATTTCCTAATGATTGACATTCGAAATAAACTTAAGTATATTTTGGTTTCGATATTTACTTAGGTATAGCTTGATGTCACAGTCAGATTCAACACCGGCTTTTTTTGCACCTTGGCATCTTCACTTGGAGGGTGGCGATATCAGCCCCCGTCGCTTGCATTTATTACAGGCAATCGAAGCAACAGGTAGTGTTTCACAAGCGGCAAAACAGGTCGGCATGAGTTATAAGGCGGCTTGGGATGCGGTGGAAATTATCAATAACTTGGCAGATACGCCATTAGTTGATCGCCAGCATGGTGGTAAAGGCGGGGGCGGTGCCACCTTAACGGAAAAGGGGCTACACATCGTCGCGCTTTACGAAAGATTATCCGCCATGCAAGCGCAATGGATGGCCTCGTTGGATGCGGCTGATGCAGATGTATTGCCTTTAATGCGGAGAATGAAAATGCAAACCAGTGCTCGGAATACCTTTTATGGCACAGTCGAAACCATCAAAATCGGCGCGGTCAATGCCGAAGTGACTTTAAAACTGCAAGGGCATGACCGAATGGTGGCAACGGTGACGACGGACAGTATCGAGCGCATGAACTTAACGGAAGGCAAGGTCGCATGGGCTTTAGTCAAAGCCAGTTGGGTGATTTTGGCAAGTCCTAAAGCGACGGGTCAAACCAGCGCGCGCAATTGCTTGTGTGGTGAAGTCTCGCGCATAACCGAAGGGCCGGTGAATGTTGAAGTGATCGTTACATTAGAAGGGGGCAATACGTTGGCGGCAGTGGTTACCCACAGTGCGCTTGAAGACATGCAACTGTCGGTTGGTCAACCAATTTGTGCGCTCATTAAAGCGTCTCATGTGCTAATGGGTGTCGATGCCTAAATAATATAAAGTGATGGAATTGAAATGATTCGAAAGGAACCTATGAAAATAAAGTTATTATTACCAGGCCTGGTTATTTTTTGGATATCAATGAACAGCTTTGCCGCAGAAACCACCATTGCCGTGGCATCAAACTTTACCAAAACCATTGAAGCCATAGGCCAAGCCTTTGAAAAAGAGACAGGGCATAAAGTGAAATTTGCTTTTGGGCCGACCGGAAAACTCTATGCACAAATCAAAAATGGTGCGCCGTTTGATGCCTTTTTTGGTGCCGATGAGCGTCGCCCGCAATTAACCATTAAAGACGGTATTGGCTTGAAGCAAAGTTATTTTGTGTATGCGCAAGGACAATTGGCGCTTTACAGTCATGATCATCGCGTGGATCAAAATCCCATTGCGATTTTAAAAGCGGCGGCTTTCAACAAATTGGCGATCGCCAACCCGAGAACGGCGCCTTATGGTGAAAGGGCGCAAACCTTTTTGAAACAACAAGGGCTGTATGAAGGCGTTCAATCTAAAATCGTTAATGGTGAAAGTATTGCCCATGCCTTCCAGTATGTGGTGACAGGCAATGCAGAACTGGGGTTTGTCGCCCTGTCACAATTGGTGGATTCACAAAGTCCACTTTACCAAAAAGGCTATTATTGGGTGCTGCCGCAAAGTGATTATAAGCCGATTAATCAGGGTGCGGTTATAACGCAGCGTGGCGCAAAGAATAAAGCAACACAAGCGTTTATGGCTTTTATGAAGCGTCCCCAAGCCATTGATATTATACGCCGATTCGGCTATCACCTGCCTCCATCAAATCATTAAGATGAGTAACGGTTTATCATGATGCTATTTGGCTCAGAAATTAATTTGCAACCCGTTTGGTTAACGCTTGAGGTTGCCACCTATACCATGATGATTTTGATGCTGATTGGTACGCCCTTGGCATGGAAAATGGCAAAGATGGATTCCTCAACGAAAGTGTTGCTCGAAGCCTTAGTGGCATTGCCCTTGGTTTTGCCGCCAACAGTGTTGGGGTTTTACTTGCTCATTGTCATGAACCCCCATGGCCCCATCACCGAGTTTTTGCGATTATTCGGGTTTGAAGGCCAGCTGACTTTTAGCAAAACCGGTTTGGTGATTGGCTCGGTGTTCTACTCCTTACCCTTTGCCGTGCAACCGCTGATGCATGCCTTTGAATCCATCCCCAGCCGATTATTGGATGCGGCCGCTACCTTAAGAGCCAATGCTTTGGATCGTTTTTTCACCATCGTGGTGCCGTTATCGCAACGCGGGTTTTTGGTGGCGGCGACTTTGACCTTTGCGCATACCGTTG
>CBFHUY010000095.1:0-6932 GCA_965658885.1 Hydrogenovibrio sp. | reverse complement strand
GTTTGTTAACACCGGTCTGCTAATGCTGTTTTTGCGACTGAATAACGAAGCCTTTGCGCTAGACAAGGCCGATGACCACAATACCTTATCGGGTGAAGAAGCCAAACAGCAACTGAAAAAATTACTGCAAAAGGACCCTCAATCTCAAGCCTATAATGCTTTGGTATTTGAAGAGCTGATTGAAAAGGAAATGGCACGTTCACAACGCTATCACGCACCCTTTGCGCTATTGGCATTTGAAAGCGATAAAGCCGATTTAACAGGACAAGCTATCTTGCCGATACTGCGTCAATCGGACTATTTTGGCCGGCTAGAAAAACAGCGATTTTGCATTCTTGCCACCCATTCCGATATCGACAGCGCCATGATCATTGCCCAAAAGTTGCGGAAACGACTTGGAGGCAAGCAGATTACTATTGCGGAATACGCCCCAGGCGATAACCTGCAATTACTCTATGAAAAAATAGAGGAAGGGTTCAAAACCGATAAAGACATTGCCATTGAAGTCTAAGAAAAGATGAGGAGAAGACTATGGTTAGTTTAACCACCCCCATTTGTGAATTTAATCAACCCGCTATCGATTTCGACCTACCAGGCGTTGATGGACAGAGCTGGACGCTAGAAAAAGCCAAAGGCCCTAACGGCTTGCTCGTCATGTTTATTTGTAATCACTGCCCTTATGTCAAAGCCATACAACCGCGCCTCGCCAATGACGCACGTATCTTAAGAGACGAATTTGGTATCCATAGCATTGCCATTATGTCGAATGATCCCACTGAGTATGCAGAAGATTCATTTGAACAAATGCGTGCTGTTGCCGAACAATTCAACTTCCCTTTCCCTTATGTCTTAGACGAAACCCAGCAAGTGGCCAAAGCCTATGGCGCGGTTTGTACCCCCGATTTCTTCGGCTACAATGCCGATTTAGGACTGCAATATCGAGGTCGCCTGGATGCGTCTAACAAAGAGACGGCGCCAGATACAGTACGCCGTGACCTACTGGAAGCCATGAAGCAAGTTGCCCAAACAGGAAAAGGCCCAACCGAACAAATTCCCTCAATCGGCTGCTCCATTAAATGGAAGCCGTAACACCGTTATTTTGACCAGGCCTGGGGATTTTTAGCGACAAATGAAACAATTATGTATAATATTTGCATCGGTATTTAACAAGGTATGAAAATGCAAAAACACATCCGTTTATTCTGTGTCGCTTGTGGACTCTTTATCCCCTCGATCCTATTCGCGGAAGTCACCGAACTGGCGCCCATTACGGTCAGCGATCAGACCGCTAAGGGTGGATCAACCCGCCAAGCGCCAGAGATCACCCCATCCACCTCAACGCTTGATACCGAAGCCTCGCAAATACAACTCAATATTACCGAGCTTAAAGGCGTGGCAGGCACGCAAGGCGACCCCCTGGGAGCCGTTAAAACCTTACCGGGCGTGGTCACCGCCAACGGCGGCCAAGGACGCAGTTCCGGCTTTTTTGTGCGAGGCTCGAATGCCAATGAAAACCTGACCTGGATTGACGGCTTACCCGTTGGGTATATCTATCATGTCGGGGGGCTCTATTCCATCTTAAACCCAGACCTCATTGACAACTTCAAAACCTATCTTGGTGGTTTTGGCGTGGAATATGGTGATCGCTTAGGCGGTGTCGTGGATGTGCGTACGCGTGCGCCCAATCAACAAAAACTGAGTCAAAGTTATCAGGTGGGTTTTTATGATTCCTCGGCACGCATTGAAGGGCCAATGTCGGAAAACAGTTCTGGCTACTTCGCCGTTCGACGCAGCTATATTGATTTACTGCTGCCGACAACCGGTAAACTAGGCAACTCTGATAATACCTACACCCAATTCCCACAGTTCTGGGATTTACAAGCCAAGTACCGCTATGAACTCAAATCTGGCCATATTGAATTGTCGATGTTCAGTGCCGATGATGCGCTAAAAATCAATTTATCCGACCCGAAGGATGTCAATAAGGATCCGGCCTTAGCGGGAGAGCTCGCCAGTGATACGGCTTTCCAAACCTATGGACTCAACTGGACTCAACGACTGACGGATAAGCTACAGCAAACGCTTCGGATTGGACAGCTAAACACCTTTAATCGCTTTCAAATTGGCACGCAACAAGCATCCGACCCTAACCCCGGAGCACCCTATCAATTTAAGCAACAGGGAGAAACCCGTTTCATTCTTCCCAAGTGGCAACTGACGAAGGGAATGAATCTTTGGCAAATGGGCGTTGATTATTACCAGTATCGCTTTAACCTCAACGGCTATATCACCAACCCTTGCCGAGAAGGCCAACCTGACTGCTCGCTGACCGAAAGTGTGGCACAAGATATTGGCCAGACCTTTGATGGCCAACAGCTTGCCGGTTATGTTAGTTTAAACCGCCCGATTACGGATCGACTCTATGGAAAATTTGGCCTGAGAATGAGCCAATATGAATATGGACGCGACCCTTACCAACAGCTATCACCGCGCATGACATTGGAATATGATCTGGATAGCCAAAATCTCCTTACCGCCAGCTGGGGGCAATATGCACAAGTCCCACAAGGCAATGAAATCTCCAAGACGTTAGGCAATCCTGACTTGGTCATGACTCAAGCCGAGCACCGTATTCTGGGCATCAAAACACAATGGAGTGAAACCTGGTCATCACAAGTCGAAGTGTATCAAAAGCCGATGCGCAAATTGGTGGTATCACGGCCAAGCCCAGACAACTTTGCCAATGAAGGCGAGGGGCAAGCGCAAGGATTAGACATTCTTCTCAAACGCCAATGGCAAAATGGGGCTTATGGCTGGTTAAGTTATAGTTATTTAGAATCAACGCGCTCTGACCGTAATGCACCCTCTGCGGATCGACTTTTTGATGGAGACCAGCCACATACGTTGAATATGGTGTGGGCACAACCGTTTAGCGGAAGTTGGTCCAATTGGACTTGGGGGCTGAGTTTAAAAGTGCAATCGGGTCAGCCTTATACGGAAGTCATCGGGCGTGAATATCTTGCGATTCCGAATACCCAAGCGACCTGTTCTGCGTCAGCACCCGATAGCAGCCAATGTTATTGGAATCCCATCTATGGCAAAACCAATGGCAAACGCCTCCCCTTTCAAACACGGTTAGACCTGTCAATGGAACGTAACTATCAATACCAAGGTTGGGACTTAGATGTTCGATTTGAACTGCTCAATATTACCAGCGCGTTTTATGCAGACGGCAATACCGTTGGTTATGAATATGAAGCAGATTACGCCAACTATGCCAACCCAGATACCGTCAGCGGCCTGCCGTTCTTACCGTCTTTCAGTATTCGCGGCAACTTTTAAACGGTTAAAATTGACCAGGCCTGGTGATTTTTAGTCCGATAACGGGCCTTTATGTTGCTGACAATAGACTTCAAACGCATCAATGGGTAGGGGTTTAGAAAAGAGAAATCCTTGCGCGTAGTGACAGCCCGCTTTGCGTAAATAATCGACCTGCTGTTCGGTTTCAACCCCTTCGGCAATAATGTTTTTCTTTAGACTCTCACTCATGCGAATAATGGTTTCAATAAAAATCGCCCCACTTTCCGATTCATAATCATCAATAAAGGCCTTGTCGATTTTGATTTGATCGACATAGAATTTTTTAAGATAGGACAAGGACGAAAAGCCAGTACCAAAGTCATCTAACGAAATGGACACCCCAAGCTGGCGAAGCTCGTCAATAATACCGGTATTACGCTCATTCTGCTCTAAAAATAAATACTCCGTAATTTCCAAGTCGACATGACTCGGATTAATCTCATAGAGACTCATCAGTTCTTTAAAGCTATCTAAAAAGCTATCTTCTAACAATTGTTTGGTCGCAACATTGATGGACAGCACAAAATTCGGACATTGCGTTTGCCATAGCTGCAATTGTTTTAACGCCGTCTCCAGCACCCATTGCCCCAGCTCAATGATAAAGCCGTTTTCTTCAGCCAATGGAATAAATTCGACAGGAGAAATCATTTCGCCATCCGGCCGAATCCAGCGGATCAAGGCTTCAGCACCAATAACTTGTTTGGTATTGAGGTCAATTTTCGGTTGATAAAACAAGCTATATTCATCATTTAACATCGCCTGGCGCATTTCTTTATCTAAATAAATATTTTTCTGAACGCGCTCATTGAGCTCATGAGAATACAAGTGATAACGCGACTTCCCTTCCCGTTTGGCTTGGAACATGGCAATGTCGGCTTTTTGCATTAAGGAGACATAATCATCCCCATCCTTCGGATAAAAGGACACGCCAATACTGGTGTTGATATGGATATTTAATTCGCCAGCCAAGTCCGCGCTTTTAAGCCCTCTTTGCAATTCATCTATTTCGGCACCCAGCGTTTCAAGCGTTTCAAAGTACTTTAAAATAATGACAAACTCATCGCCCCCCACCCGTGCAATAAAGTCGTGGTTTCGGACTTCAGAAACCAATACCCTTGAGGCTTCCCGAATCACTTGATCGCCAATATCGTGGCCAAGTGAATCGTTCACTGCTTTAAAATCATCAAAATCTAAAAATAAAAACGCGAATTGACTATGGGTCTTTTCAGAATCAGCAATCGTCTGCTTTAAGTACTCCTGCAAAGCTTGACGATTAGAAAGCCCACTTAAGGAGTCAGTACGCGCATTCCGATAGAGCGTTTTTTGTTCATCATCCAATCGTTTAAAGGTATTCATCATCGAATAGCGAATGGCCTCAATTTCCCGCAATCGTTGCTTGGGGGGAATGCGATCATGATAATAGGCAAATTGTCGCAAACGACGCAGAGGTGTCACTAAATAGCGATGCATCAGGATCGCGATCAACAGGACCAATAGCGTTGGTAGCAACACAAAATAGAGTAAGAATTTATCTTCACCCGCCTCAAAATGATGCGCGATTTCTGCTGAATCTAATGAAAAATATAACTGATAATAGCGCAGGTCTGAGCCCTGATAAAACCGAAGCATGGTCATGAACGCCGGTTTCTGCTTAAACAACGAATACGGATGCATCGCTATTTCCATAATGTCATGTGCATTTTGAGGCGAGCTGTCTTGATAGGGATCGGTGGATAATACTAATCGCGAACCATCATAGATCGATATACTTTGAATAAAATCGTTATTGGCCGCCACCCAATCCAATTGGGCACGTGAGCCGATAATCTCTTCGTCTGAATGACTGTTTTTAGATAGCGAGTAGGCCAATTCTGATAAATCGGCCTTTAAATTTTTTAGGATCACCTGAGCGGTTTGGTCACGCTGCTCGTAAAAATAGTCAATAATGAGCCCATAAGAGATCAAACCCACGACCAATGACAAGATGCCAAAAAAACGATAAATGGTGACCATTTACAATAACCCATCCGTTGGCAGTCCTGACGCCTCGATGCGTCTGACCAATGACTCCGGCAACGGCAGTTCTATCCACTCAACTTTGGTTAGCGACTGTAAAAAGTCGGCATAACGCACATCTCTTAAATTCGGTTTAACCGTTTCATAAAAGGCTTTGGGATCTTTTTTCAGTGCGAGCATCGCATCGTCCACCATTTTCCTAAGCACCATAAATTGCGTTTGATGTTTCTCTAAAGTGGCTTGTGTTGTAAACAAGGCATCCACGACCACCAAGTCATCAATACTGGCAGTGGATGCAATTTCTTTAAAGCCATTGCTTTGGAGTTGGTATTGATAAGGGTCATAAGTCACAATCATCGTCGCCGCATCGTGATTCTTGGCCTTCAACACCGAAATCTCCGCCTGATCTCGATTGTTGTAGTTGATTTGCGCGGTAATTTGATGCTTGCCTATAAAGTCTTGCAACAGGAAATTATTAATAGAGTCCAGTTCCAAATAAGCTTCAATGTGTTGCGCTTGCTTTATTGCCTCAATGGATCGGTTGGCCAAAATCATGTCGCCGCCATTGGAGCGGTCAAAGAACAGGACTGGCTTTAACTGCGGAATCTTATTCACCAACATCTGATACTCGTATTGAGTGCCAACATAGGCATCCGCATTTCCAGCTTCGTAGAGGTACATATTTTCAGCTAAAGAGACGACATGGGTCAGCTTAATATTGTAGGCCTCCAACCAGCCTTTCTCTTTGGCATAAAATAGCGGCACATAGCCAATCCAGGTCGTACTGGAAATTTTTAGGCGCTCGTATTCGGTCTGATTAAAACAGGCTGAGAGTAAAAGCAAAATACCGAGCACCCCTGCCAACTTGATTGGTTTCATTCAACCCTTCCACATTGCTGCTTTAAATTATGGCTATCCACATTATAGAAACACCCCCATCAAGTCAATTTAAAAAAAACCATACCCTTATAAAAATTGCTATTTATTGATTTTTCACAGAAAAATAAACCATTATGGTTCTTTATTGACCCACGACGCACCTTAACTTTCCGCCCATGAGCCAATCAAACTGCTAAAATAGCTTTCTTTTATAGCCTAAGAATCCCTATTAACCATGAGCCAAGCCCAATTAATTTTTATCGACAAGCGTAACCAACCCATTAAAGAATACATTGTGGCGGTCGCCGCTTCCGATGGACTCAATATTAAAGGGATTCAAGTCATTGCCTCACCTGCAAAAGGCGAAAAAGCCCTTTTGAGCGCGACCTTAAAAATCCCGCCTTTAGAAGCCTTGCAATTTAATACGGCTCAAATTGTCAAAGACATTCTCGCCAATATGGTGGTCGGTGAAGAAACAATGTCGGTAGAAGCCTTTATTGAGAAAGCCAGTGATGACGAAGCTGTCAGAAAATCACTGACGAAATCCATTAAGAAACTAAAAACCAAACTGACGGATCTCATTAATGAGTTCACTAGCTCAGAAGTTCTCAATCTCATTCAAGAACGCCGTAACGATGCGCTGTTTAAACTCAAAGAGCATGACCAGTCTTTAAAAG
>CBFHUY010000094.1:0-6961 GCA_965658885.1 Hydrogenovibrio sp. | reverse complement strand
GATTGATCAAATAGATTGGAATGGCAGGATCCAAATCGCCACTGCGGGTCCCCATGATCAGTCCGGCTAAAGGGGTAAAGCCCATACTGGTATCAATACTTTTTCCTGCTTCAATGGCACAAATGCTGGCACCATTGCCGAGATGGATTGAGATGATATGGGTCTCTTTAAACGCGATTTGATTGAGATGGGCAAAGCGTCTGCAAATAACTTGGTGTGAACTGCCATGAAAACCATAACGGCGTATTTGATGTTGTTGATAAAGCGATTTGGGCAATGCATAGCGATAGGCTTTTTCAGGCAAGGTTTGATGAAAGGCGGTATCGAATATGGCAACCTGACGAAGCTCTGGGTGTGTTTGACGAAGGGTTTGAATGGGCATTAAATTGATAGGGTTATGCAAAGGGGCGAGTTTCGCTAAATCAGCGATTTGCGCAATGACCTGCTCATCAATCAGCACCGCTTGATGAAACTGCTCACCGCCATGCACAACGCGATGGGCGACCACATCACAGTCTGCCAAGTCGTTAGCTAATCCTTGTTGTTGCAAGTGTTTTTGCACCTGTCGTAATGCCCAATTAAAATCTTGGTGGGTTTGGGTGTTATCACTAGGATGGGCAGTTAAGTTTTCAACAAGACCATGGGATACCAGTTCAGTGTCCTTGCCACAAAACAAACTATATTTTAACGAAGAACTGCCCGCATTCAGAACCAGAATTTTCATTTGGAAATGGACTCCAGGTGTTGTGCTTGAATGGCAGTAATGGCTACGGTGTTGATAATATCGGCAACCGTACAGCCTCGGCTCAGGTCATTGATAGGTTTGCGCAAGCCTTGTAAAACAGGGCCAATCGCCACGCCATTGGAAGCCCTTTGTACCGCTTTATAAGTGTTGTTGCCGGTATTTAAATCAGGAAAGATAAAAACCGTGGCTTGTCCTGCCACTTCAGAAAAGGGCAGTTTTTGTTTGGCCACGCCGGGATCAATGGCCGCATCATACTGAATGGGTCCTTCAACTTTTAAATTGGGTTGTAATTGCTTAACAAGGAGCGTGGCTTGACGAACTTTGTCGACTTCCGAGCCGTTACCAGATTCACCACTGGCATAAGAAAGCATGGCGATGCGTGGCTCTATGCCAAATTGTGTTGCCGTTTGTGCAGAGCTGATGGCAATCTCAGCCAACTGTTGTGCATTGGGAGACTGATTGACCGCGCAGTCGCCGAATACCAAAACACGAGTTTCGAAACACATAAAAAAGACGCTGGAAACCCGCGTTAAGCCAGGCTGGGTTTTAATAACCTGTAAGGCGGGTCGAATGGTATCGGCGGTTGTGTGAGTCGCGCCAGAAACCATGCCATCGGCATAGCCGAGGTGCACCATCATGGTGGCAAAATAGCTGACGTGAGACATTGCATCCTTAGCGACATCATAAGGGAGTCCTTTGTGGCGTCGAAGTTGATAGAGTGCGTCGGTAAATTCCGCTTTCCAGGAACTGGTATTGGGGTCAATAATGTCCACTTGAGTAAGAGATAATCCCAACAAACTGGCACGATAAAGGATTTCCTCTCGATTTCCCAATAAGATCGGCTTGACCACCTTGCGCTGACTTAGGATGTCACAGGCTTGTAAAATACGATCATCATCCGCCTCAGGCAAGACAATCGTTTTAAGCGACTTGCGTGCGCTTTCAAACAGACCGTATTCAAACATTATCGGCGTCATAATGTCCTGACTGTGGTCTTGGCTTCGTTCTACAATTTTATCCGTCAACATTTGACGAGCAACATATTGATCAAACACCCCAAGCGCGAGATTGGTTTTTCTAGGGTTATTGGCATTGAGTTTCGCTTTGACTTGTCCGACATGCATGGCACTTGGGTAGGTGTCGGTTGCCACACTTAATATCGGACACTTACTGAACTCAATACCGGTGATAATGTTGTGAATCATGTCACAGGGGAGCAGTCCTCCGGTTAATAAAATACCGGCAATATTCGGTAAGTTACGCGCTGATAAACTCATGATGGAGGCCATTAAAATATCGCTACGATCTCCCGGTACGATAATCAAATCCCCTTCACGGACGCGCGGTAAAAAGTGTTCGACCGTCATGGCGGCAACAATGGGAGCTTTCACCAACCGGTTGGTTGTCGATTCCTGCCCCCAAATGGTTTTAGCCTCTAAAGCATCACAAACTTCTTGGATTGATGGGGTATTTAAATCGGCGACCTCCGGCAGAAAAAATATGGGCAATTTGGTTTGAGTTGGTTGGTCATGGAGTTGTTCAAATACCGTAGGATCAATTCGGTTAATAAAGATGGCAAAAGGCTCGTGATGGCTGGAGTGACTTTCGAGTTCAATTTCCTGGTCAATATCATGTTTTGATTTAGCCTGACCATTCAGTACCGGCAAATAGGCGCTATTAAAGTGTTTGGATAACGCCAGATTGATGTCAAAATCAATGCCAGTGGCATGGCGAGAAAGCTCCATGCCCTGGACTAAAACAAAATCATAAGATTGCTGTAATTGTTTAAATTGCGCAACCAGTGCTTCGAACAAGGCATGTTTTTTACCTTCACTGATTAATTCGGTTGCTTCTGAAAGCAAAATGCCATGCATCTGTTCAATCGGCATGGAAAGCTGAAAAACGTTTTGAATAAATTGGGTATCCAGATCCTCATCGTCTGCAATGAGTGGTTTGAAAAAAGCAATTTTTTCAAACTGTTGTCTCAGTAGCGACATCATCCCTAAAGAGATGAGAAGGCTGCCCGCATGACGTTCGCGTGGTGCGATAAATAAACTGTTCGATTCCATTTGCCCTACCCCAAATATGATTGCCTCATTTTAAGGGAAAATCGCTATAAAAATAGGCTGATTTATCAAGGCATCACTTTTATGGAAATGAGATTGGCAAATTACGATTTGAGTCATCCTTTTGATGGATAATTCAATTAAAATAGCCGTTTATTCAAGTCCTGGAGTTTCGTATTGCAGTTTCATTCCCCGCTTCCTTTGTCCTTATATGTGCATTACCCTTGGTGTGAGCGCAAATGTCCATACTGTGACTTTAATTCGCATAGTTTAAATTCGGCAGGCCTCTCTCAGCAAGCTGAAGAAGAACGCTATTTGGCAGCAATGATTCGTCAACTTGAACAGATCTTACCGCAAATATGGGGACGACCCATTCAATCCATCTTTTTTGGCGGCGGCACGCCCAGCTTAATGAGCGAAGCAGGTTTGAACCAGTTTTTGTCACAACTTCGTGCCTTGTTGGGCTTTGGGCCAGATGTGGAAATTACCCTTGAAGCCAACCCTGGTACAGTTGATCTGCAAAAATTCGCTGGGTTTCGGCAAGCCGGTATTAATCGACTGTCGATTGGGGTGCAAAGTTTTGATAATCAGAAATTGGCGTCCCTTGGACGAATTCACACGGCAGAAGAGGCTGTCAGCGCCATTGAGGCAGCTAAGACGGCGGGGTTTGACAATGTCAATTTGGATTTGATGTTTGCACTTCCACAGCAAACCTTGGCGCAAGCTCAACGAGATATCGAACTGGCTCTGGATTTAGAGCCCAATCATATTTCGCATTATCAATTGACGTTAGAACCCAACACGCCTTTTTACAAGCAGCCACCACCGTTACCAGATGATGATCTGGCTTGGGATATGCAGGTGGCGTGTCAATCACAATTGGCTGAAGCGGGTTTTCAACATTACGAAGTCTCCGCCTATGCCAAAAACAACCAGGCCTGCCGTCATAACCTCAACTATTGGCAGTTCGGAGATTACATTGGATTAGGCGCTGGCGCGCATGGCAAAATTACCGATGCACCCAATGGTCAAATTTGGCGGACACAAATGCCGGCCTCTCCTGGTGGCTATATGGAAATGATAGAGCGTGGTAAAATGGGGCGTCAAACCGCTTTGACGGATGAGGATGCTCGTTTTGAATTTATGCTGAATGCGTTACGGTTACAACAAGGATTTGAACTGCCGTTATTTGAAGCAAGGACGGGATTGTCAATACAACCCCTTGAACCGATTTTGACACAATGGGCCGCATCAGGATGGGTGAACCTGGCAGAGCATTCTAAGTTTTTGATGCTAACCGATTCGGGTAAGGCCTATTTAAACCATTTATTAGAACAATTACTTCCTGTCAGTGAGTAATTAATGCTCAAAACATCAAATTTAACCTAATTGAGAATATTATGTCTGAACAAGCCGGATCATCAGAGACACCGCAAAAAAAAGTGTATGACAATGATCACCCGTGCCCAATAAAAGAAGCCAGGGTGGCTAAGTTGAAAGGGCGGCCACAATCGCCTTTCAGAAAGTGGTTAACTCGGCTGATACTGATTTTTATTGGAATCCCTATGATCCTGTTACTGGGGTTTGTAGGCGCGATTTCGTTAATTGATTTTAATCAGTATAAGCCGCAAATCGAAGCGGAATTTCAACAGCGCCTAGGTTACAACTTAACCATTGAAGGGGCTATTGACGTTACACCCTTGCCTTTTTCTTTGCAAGTCCATCAGATTCATTTAAAAAATCCACCTGGTTTTAGTCGAGAAAATATCGCTCAAATTAAATCAATGCGTGCCAGTTTATCGTTAGTGAGTTTATTTTTACAACGTCGATTGGATTTCCTCGGCGTTGAGTTTGATTCTCCTGAACTCTATTTGGAGGTTTCACCCAGTGGCCAGAAAAACTGGCAAGGGCTGAAAAAGCGACTCGCGCATTTGGCTCAATATCAAAGCCATCAAGCAGGGTTTCAAAAAGTGGCCGCTTCACCTAGCGAGCAGCCTTTGAATACAGAGCAGGTGGATTTCTCGTGGCGTTTAGATAGTTTGATTTGGCAAAATAGTCGTGTGGAGTGGGTCAATCAGCAAAACCTAACGCACATAACGCTCGAAAAATTTGATTTGATGGCCTTTGATTTGGCGCCCAATCACCCGTTTAAATTACTGACTAATTTTGATTTAACGACCTCGTTGATGGCTGCTAATGCGTCTGCGCATTTAACCTCAAAACTGACTTTGAATAACAATCTGTCTCAATGGCATTTATCGGACTGGGTGGGTAATGTTCGGTTGATATTGCCGGTGGCGTCAGGTATTCCAGAAACCCGAGTCGAACTCGCTGGTGATTTGGCAAAATTGTCGTGGGACTCGGGTCAGTTTCACGTGAAACAAGCTCAATTTCGTTCGTTAGAATCGACCATCACAACCGACTTTTCAGGCAATCTTGAAGCAGACGGAACTGTTCACCAAGGGAAGTTGATCGCATCGAAGATTAATTTGCGGCAATGGTTTCGGCATGCCGGAGTGGCCTTGCCCGCTTTTGTCAATGACAAGGCTTTGACGGACTTCTCGGCCTCGTTAGATTGGACGCAATCTGCGAATCAGTTCAGTATGGATTCGTTCAAGTTAAAGTTAGATGATGCTGTTTTACAGGGGCAGGTTTGGCGTAAAGTGGCTGAAAAAGAAGGGTTGTCTCCGCAGCTTCAGTTTGATTTAACCTTGGACGGCCTCGATTTAGAGACTTATCGGGCGCGACTTCATCAAAAATCATCACGCCCCGCCGAGTCCAATTCAGACGCGTCAGGAAATAAATCAGCAGATCCAGCATCATCGGATCAGACTTATTTACCGATTGGACTCCCCATTGCGACTTTACAAGCCTTAAATGCTCAAGGCCAATTCCATGCGAAACAATTGAAATTGTGGCAAGTCAAACTTGATGATTTGGCGGTTTCGTTAACGGCACGCCAAGGTCATTTGACGTTGGCGCCTTTTGATATTGAATTGTATGGCGGAGAGTTACGCTCAAAGCTACAAGTGGATGTGTCAGGTGAAACGCCTTCCTATAAAGGGGCGGTTAAATTAATGAATTTAAACCTGCTGCCTTTGCTCTCGTCAGCCTGGCAAATGAACCAGTTGGAGGGTCAGCTGAATGGTCATTTTGATTTTATAACACGCGGTGTGAATGGCAGGTTGTTGACACAAAATCTACAGGGAAATTTAACGGCTAATGTCGGTCAAGGCACCTTAAAAGGCTTAGATCTCAATAAGATTCTTGCGGGTCAGACAACAAAAGCCACCGATAAAACGGCTTTTTCCGAACTAACGCTCAAAAGCCATTTACGGCAGGGTAAGTTGATCGTAGATCGGCTTAATGTAGAAAGTGAGCGCTTTTCGGCAATTGGAACTGGACAGTTGTTGATGTTAAAAGGGTTTTATAACGGTAAGTTGTTTACGACCTATCATAACCCCCCTGAATCACTGGAAAGCTTTTCTGGATTGGAAATTCCCATTCAGGTCAAAGGGCCAATTGACCAATTGCGTTGGTCAGTCGAACTTGATAAATTAATGAACAGTCCCAAAAATCAGCAAAAGCTATTTGAGAGTTTAAAAAACTTTATGGGCGCGCGCGCTTCTTAGATCGTATCGGCTTTAATGAAAACCAAATCCCACACGCCGTGCCCTAATTTCTGGCCGCGTTGCTCAAACTTAGTTAAGGGGCGATGGCTCGGGCGCGGAGTAAATTGTCCTTCACCACTCAGGTTCTTGAAGGCTTTACACGCCGACATCACGCCCATCATGTGTTCGGCGTAATCTTCCCAGTCAGTTGCCATATGAAATTGTCCATTGGGCTTCAGATGTTCGGCAATCTTATTGGCAAACTCAGCCTGAACAATGCGACGTTTTTTATGTTTACTCTTGTGCCATGGGTCTGGAAAAAATAGATAAACCGCATCAAGACTGTTTTTTGGAATTTTTTGATCCAGCACGTTGATGGCATCAGCATTGAACACGCGAATATTGGTTAACTGTTTCGCCTCAACCAGTTTTAATAAAGCACCAACGCCTGGGCGGTGTACTTCTATGCCAATATAGTTGTTTTCTGGGTGGCGTTCGGCCATTTCAGCCAAGCTCGCACCCATACCAAAACCAATTTC
>CBFHUY010000093.1:0-7071 GCA_965658885.1 Hydrogenovibrio sp. | reverse complement strand
CAAAAAGAAATCCGCATGGGCAAAAGAGGCGAAATCACTGGCTACAAAAAAGATGGCTCATTTTTCCCTGCAGAGGCCAGTATCTCGAAATTCAAAAGTCAAGATAATGAGTGGGTATTAGTCGTCACCTTGATGGATATCAGCGCTAGAAAACAAGCAGAAGAAGAGCTTACTTGGAGAGCCACACACGACCCTCTAACCAGTTTGCCAAACAGAGCGCTCATCAAAGAACGCCTAACAAATGCTCTAGAACGAACTCGAAGAAGCGGACAGAACCTCGGACTTTTATTTGTAGATTTGGACAAGTTCAAACTGGTCAATGACACCTACGGTCACGAAGCAGGCGACCAGCTGTTGGTTAAGGTCGCAAAGACATTAAGTGAGCATATTCGCCCTGGTGATACGGTAGCAAGATTAGGGGGTGATGAATTTGTGATACTTTGTGAAAATATCACTTCGGAAGACGCTCTGACCCAACTGGCAGATAGAATCAATAATGCGCTAAGAACCCCTCTAATCTTTGAAGACAAAGAAATCGTAAGTACAGCGAGTATTGGCCTGGCAAGAGGACATGGCGCCACTCACTCTGCCGATGACCTACTCAGAGAGTCTGATACCGCCATGTACGCTTCTAAGCAACATGGTCGGGATCGGTGGCAAATTTTTTCAAGTGACCTGCAGGTTCACTCTAAGCAAAAACTAGAAATTGAAACAGGCTTACGAAGCGCATTAGACAAAAATGAGATGGTGCTTTTTTATCAACCCATTGTTTCCAGTGCCAACGGACATATCAAAGGAATGGAAGCCCTCCTTAGATGGAATCCGCCGAGCGGCAGCGTAAGTCCGGGTATTTTTATCCCTATCGCCGAAGAAATCGGCATGATTATTTCCATTGGCAGATGGGTGTTTGAGCAAGCATGCCAACTACAGGCTAAATTGACTAAATTGTATGGAGACAAAGCCCCTTACATCTCCGTAAATGTTTCCGCAAAACAGCTTGATAATGAAAAAATTGTTGATGATTTTCAAGAAATTCTAACGAGAACAGGAGCCAATCCTCATAAAATCCTGATAGAAGTCACAGAAACCTCCATTATGACCGACGCTGATGAAAATATTCGAGTGCTTAATGCCCTTAATAAACTGGGAATGAACGTCGCAGTCGATGATTTTGGTACAGGCTATTCTTCCTTGCTACAACTCCTTCGCATGCCCATTACCCACATCAAAATCGACCAAGAATTTGTAGATGGTCTAGATAAACGAGAAGACAGTAAACTCATCACCTCGGCTGTAATCAATATGGCAAAAGCATTGGGCAAAAGAACCATCGCTGAAGGCGTTGAAAA
Organism: Hydrogenovibrio sp.; assembly: GCA_965658885.1. Lineage (GTDB taxonomy): Bacteria > Pseudomonadota > Gammaproteobacteria > Thiomicrospirales > Thiomicrospiraceae > Hydrogenovibrio. The sequence continues at coordinate 5,722 of CBFHUY010000093.1, read as the reverse complement.
TCAAGCACAACTGTTTGAGCTCAAAACGCTAGGTGCAGATGGTATTCAAGGTTTTTTCTATTACCGCCCAATGGAAGAAACCATGCTATTAGAGGCGCTCAAGAATGACGATTCAATTGATGAGGATGTGAAACACGAAATATATGCCACCATTTATGTGAGTAAGGCTATTGATGGATTAGATAAAACCGATATCGACAATCTTGTCAGCAAGGCAAGAGAGTTCAATTTAACCCATGCTATTTCAGGATGCCTCATCTATGAGAACGGCTATTTTTTACAACTCATAGAAGGCCGCAAAAAAAGTATCGATCTCGTGATGCAGAAAATCTATAACGACGACAAACATACTGATGTAACGACCATCATGAAGGGTTATTTTGATCGCAGACTCTTTTCAGAGTGGAATATGGGCTATTGGGATATTGGAAGCGCGGCTCAGAATCCAAATATCGAGGTCCTCATGCAAAAAGAAATCTCTCTCAAAGACATTTCCCAAGACCCAAGGTTCTGTTATGCCATATTTGAAGGACTTGCAAAGAAAACAACTTTTGCGACTTCCCTTCAAAATGAAGCACCGACCTTAAAGTAACAACCTTCTCTGATAAGAAGGGCTTATAAGGCGCAGCCTCACCAACTGAAACATAGCCAAAGACGGTTGCTGTCTTTTTTTACTCGTCTTATGATAAAGTGAATTGGCACGTCATCATTGATGTCAAATTCTTAAGGGAGGTTGCTATGCAAGTGGTATCACTGGTCAATGGTTCATTACTTTCTGAGGCAGCCAGCTTTTATGCCATTGCCTATGCCAAAGCCACTCAGCTGCCGCTGACATTTTTATTTGTTGATAACGGGGCTGAATCTATCGAAAAGTTTCAATCTTCTTTAGCCACGTTAGAGGAAGTTGCAGAAGCCAATCAAGTGTCTTTTGAAACCGCTATTTTGAAGGGGGGCGTTGTTGACCAATTAAAGCATTTTGCACAGCTTTATTCCATTGATACCGTTTTCTGTGCCACTCGAAAACAGTCTAACGCGCATTCTTTCAGTGAAAAAATTATCCGCTCCGGCATTGAAACAGACATAGCCGTGGTCAAGGTCAAGAATGTGTCACAGGTTCGCTCTTTTCATCGCGTATTGTTCGCGGCTGGCGAATCGATAAATCCCCATTGTTATCTTTTATGGCTCGGTCTCCTCTCAACAAATCAGGCACTTGGTAAGCTGTATTTACAAAACAATCGAACCGTCAAAAAAGCGTCCAGCAAGTCGGGCTTTAAATACGCTGCTGCGCCTTTTGTTCAAATAGCCGGCATGCTTCATCAAACAATAGAAGTTGTTCAGGTTTTACAACCCGTCACCCCCGCATCAATGAATAACTATTTAATTGAAAATGACTTGGATTTGGCTATTTTCAACACCACCTCCCACTCACAAAAGGTTTTAAACCAAGTGACCGATTTATCTGGAACGAATAGTATTTTATTTTACCCTTGGAAGACTGAATAATGTTCTTTCAACAACCCATTAAACAGGTTTTAAAATCATTACAAAGCACGGATAAAGGTTTATCTCAAATAGAAGCAAACCGGCGACTACAATCTTTTGGGTTAAATCAGATTGCTCAAAAACAACCTAAAGATTATCGAATTGAGTATTTCAAAGAATACATTTCTTTTTTTCCAATCCTGCTAGAAGTCGCTGCGGTTTTAGCTCTCATTGCCGACTATTATCAACCAGGCCAGGGCAATGACATCTTGGCTTACGCTGTATTCGCAGCCGTGTTCTTAAACGCAACCTTTACATTTTGGCAGAAATTTAAAGCCGATAAGGCAATGGAAGCGCTTTTAAAGCTCATTAAATCCGAAGCAACCGTTTTACGCGATGGCGAATGGCGGACAATTGATGCCACAGAAGTCGTACCTGGCGATATATTGCAACTGGATGAAGGCGAAAAAATTGCGGCTGATGCTATTTTATTAACGGCCAATGATCTGTATTTAAATTTATCGGTTTTAAACGGAGAATCAACCCCATCTGCTCGAAGCTTAACCCCCGGCGACGCCCAACGTGAATTAGATGCCAAGAACATGGTTTTTGCCGGCTCTGCCGTGACAAATGGCAATGGAATTGCTGTGGTGGTGGCCACTGGTAGCGCAACTGAGTTCGGCAAAATTGCACAAATGACTGCAGAAGTTGCCATAACGGTGACACCGATTGAAAAAGAAATTCGCCACATGACCTCCATTTTAACGCTATTGGCATTGGCGGCAGGCGTTGTATTCTTTTTGCTAGGCTGGTTCTCGGAAAGAGGCGTGTTGATATCAGCTATTTTTGCCTTGTCTTTAATTGTAGCCAATGTCCCAGAAGGATTATTGCCAACCATTACTTTATCCCTGTCACTGGCTTCACAACGAATGGCAAAACGTCAAGCGCTGATCAAGAACTTAAACTCTGTCGAAACCTTGGGATCGGCAACGGTTATTTGTACCGATAAAACCGGCACCCTGACAAAAAATGAAATGACCGCTAAAGCCATCTATCTCGCCGATCACAGTCGAGTCTCGATTTCCGGCGGCGGCTACTTAGAATCGGGAAAGCTGAAATTTGAGGAAAAAACCTCAGAAAGCAGTGATTCGCATCTACAGCAACTACTGACCGTAGCGGCCAATAATACGCATGCAACAGTCAACCTTGAACAAGGAACCGTCATTGGCGATCCAACCGAAATCGCGCTGATGGTAGCGGCCTATAAATATGGCACATTTGAAACTACGAAAAAAATTAAAGAGTATGCTTTTTCTTCCGAACGAAAAATGATGTCGACGCTCGTTCAACAACAAGACCAAGAGACCTTATTTGTCAAAGGAGCGGTTGAAAGTGTTTTGCCTCTTTGCGCTCAGTGGCAATCCGCTTCAGGCATCATGACGTTAACCACCGATGAGCAAGCTCACATTGAAGCTCAGAATAAACAGCTTGCAGAGCAATCCTTCCGCGTCCTCGCCATTGCCATGAAAACAGGGGATGGCGAAGACAATCTTTGCTTTCTTGGCCTAATTGGATTAATTGATCCCGCTCGTCCCGGTGTCAAAGAAGCCATTAAACAATGTTACTCTGCCCATATCAAGGTCATGATGATTACCGGAGATAATCCAGTAACCGCACATGCCATTGCGGAACATATTGGCTTACAGGTTGATGAAGTTTTAACGGGGCCGGAGGTAAAACACTTATCCAATACAACTTTACAGGAGAAGTTGAAAACCAAGCACCTATTGTTTGCTCGAATGGCTTCTGCACAGAAATTACGCATCGCTAAATTACTGCAGGAAAATGGCGATATCGTTGCAATGACGGGCGATGGAGTGAATGATGCGCCAGCGCTAAAACAAGCGGATATAGGCATTGCAATGGGTTCTGGAACCGATGTCGCTAAAGAAGCCGGAGATATGATTTTATTGGATGATAACTTCAAGTCTATCGTCTCTGCCGTCGAAGAAGGGCGCACGGTTTACTTTAATATCAAAAAAATCACCACCTATATTCTCAGTTCCAATGTTCCCGAAATTGTGCCCTACGTATTACAGTTTTTCTTAAAAATTCCTATGCCGTTATCCGTTATTCAAATTCTGTTAATTGACTTGGGAACTGACCAACTCCCCGGCCTGGGGCTTGGCGCAGAAAAACCAGAAAAACATATTATGCAACGCCCGCCAATTGGACGACATGAAAAAATCCTTGATTGGGAAGTGTTTAAACGCGGCTATTTTATGGCTGGTGTGTTTGAAGGCATGGCAGCCATGTTTGCCTTTTTAGGATTCTTATTCCTAAATGGTTGGGAATATGGTGATCTAGATTTGTCGCAAGAATTTCATCGCCAAGCCATGACCATGACATTGTTAGGGGCGATTACCTGTCAGATGGCCAATGTCTTTACATTACGATCCTGGGAAGATTCGCTGTGGAATCTAACCCATATCAATAAAATGATTTGGTTTGGCGTCGCGATGGAAGTCATCTTTATCTTGGCCATTTTGTATGTTCCTGCAATTCAGACGATCTTCAATACGGCGACTGTCCCGCCTGAAAACTTCTGGCTATTGGTGCCCTTTCCGATTTTATTAGTGCTTAACCACGAATGGTATAAGGCACGAAATAAAGCCAAATGGCAGACGGTATCAGCCGAATACGGAGATTAGAAGTTTAGTCGCAAGTAACGCACGCAATTTAACCCAACCATCCAAGGGTAGAAGAGGTATCCCACATAACGTCTTCATCCGCTTTTACCGCGGCTGAAAGCAGTTCAATCAAGGGCGCTGCTCGATGCGAAAGACTCACAACGGGTTCCTCCGGATCGTTACTCTCAATAGGCGGAACGTCCTTCCCTGACTCAATCGCAGCGATTAAGCGACTCAGTGCCTCTGGTACATCTTTCGCCAATATGGCACCGGGAACGGTTTGAGTGTGCCCCATCATACTCAACATTTTAAGCGCCACCTTCTCAAACATGGCAATGTCTGCATGCGACTTTGTTTTAAATGTGATTAACATCTTGATATCCTCTTTTGACCACCTTACCACAACCGCCCGATCACGATAGCATCAAATTCTTTATAACACACTCAACCAAGGGATCAAATCATTACCTGCACACAATATGTACAGATTTTGTATAATAAAAACTTACTTTCCACAAGGAAATGAAATGAGAACCTTAGTCTGGCTACAGAGAGAGTTACGCATTCAACACCAGCCCGCCTTGGAAAGCGCTCTAGCCAATTCCAAAGAAGTGATTGTCGCCTATTTCCACGACCCGAAACAAACCCTTGGTCATGCGAATTCCGCTTGGTTAGCAAAAAGCTTACAACAATTACAGCAGGACTTTCAAAACCGAAACGGGCGGCTTTGGCTAATCGAAGGGGATTTTTCTGAGCAACTGAATTCCGTCATTCGCCAACATCAAATAGACCAAGTTTACTACACCTTTCAACTTGGGCATCCGTTTTCAAGCTGGCAGCAACAAGCACTCAGTGTATGCAGGCACTTAGAAGTCCCGCTTGTGCCCTATAACACCGAAAACTGGCTACCTTATCAACAGCTATTGAATGGCTCAGGCCTCCCCTATAAAGTCTTCACGCCTTTTTATAAATCACTAATGTCAAAACTGTCACTGTTTGAACCTTTTGATTCACCCAGTGCCGACTTGCAAAAAACCACTCTTGTTTCCTGCCCGAGTGAATTCCAAACGCTACCGAATGATTTACAAGCCCTGTCCAATCAGGCTTGGGCTCAGAAAATCATGCAACACTGGCAAGTAGGCGAAAGCCAGGCCTGGTTAAAATTATTTGGATTTGATCGAAAAATGGTACAGCAAAGGCCATTGGACGAGATATTACAGTGTGGTTGTGCTGATCCAGAACAATGTGAAGCTGCCAGCCAATGGCGTCAGTTAAAGAGCGTGATACAACAGGTTTTTGAGCAAGGTGAAACCTATGCTGAAAAGGTTGAATGGCAGGATTTAGAACAGCATACACGCTATTTTGAAGTCACCGTGACCCCTATTTGGGACGATAAAAATGAAATTCACCAAGTACAAACCTTTTGGCAGGATCGTACCAATGAAGAAAAAATTACCCGTTTAGCCATTACTGATGCTTTAACCGGGTTGTATAACCGTCATCAGTATAATGAATTATCGCAAACCTTTCTGCAGGATGTAGAACAAGGT
>CBFHUY010000092.1:0-7223 GCA_965658885.1 Hydrogenovibrio sp. | reverse complement strand
CAAGGCATTGAAGTCAGCTATCACAGAGACTTGGTCGCTTTGGCAAGCCAGTTGAATATGCAATATAGCCAGCAGACAGCCAAAGATGATGCGGGCGAATGGTTGGCCAGACGCCCTGCTTCTCAAGCCAGCATGAGTTTCGATAACTATCATTTTTCCGATACCCATTTAGGCATCCGCTTACGCTATGTGGGTGAAACCTTTGATGAACCTAACCAAACCGGCGCACAGATTGGCAACTATACGGTCACAGATTTGGTAGCCGATTATCAGCTGAACGCGCACTTAACGGTTTATGGTAAAGTGTTGAATCTATTTAATGAAGATTACACCACGGCCGTTGGTAGCCCGAGAGGCGGTGTCACGACTCCAACCTTTGTTTATGCGAATGGTGGCACACAATTGTTTGTCGGCATCAAAGGTCAACTCTAAAGGAATCATTCATGTCAACAACCAACAAACAGGCCGAATATCATGCGTTGAAAATGGCTCGCAAAAAAGCACAAATTGATGCGTCTATTGAAAAAGCAGACACTGAAAAAGGCGTGCTGATTGTGGTCACGGGACAAGGCAAAGGAAAATCGACTTCGGGATTTGGCATGGTGGCGCGCGCCTTGGGACACGGTCTCAAGGTGGGCGTTTGCCAATTTATCAAAAATCGAACCGATACCGGCGAAGAAGCATTCTTCAAATCTCAGCCTTTATGTGAATGGCACGTATTAGGCGATGGTTTTACGTGGGATACCCAAAATCTGGAGCAGGATATCGCCACCTCAAAACGTGCTTGGGACGTCGCCAGCAAAATGCTCAGTGATACCAGCTATGATTTGGTGTTACTGGATGAGCTGACCTATTTACTCAGTTATCATTATTTAGCCAAAGAAACCGTGCTCAATGCACTCAAAAACCGTCCAGAGCAACAACATGTGGTGATTACCGGCCGTTCGGCCATTGCCGAATTGCGTGAATTGGCCGATACCGTTTCCGAGATTAAAGAAGAAAAGCACGCTTATAAAAGCGGCATAATCGCACAAAAAGGCGTGGATTTTTAATGCGATTCTCCCGTCGGTTAGCCGTTGTTTTCTTCTGGATGACACTGGCCTTTCATGCCGCTAGTGCCAACCCCCCTCAGCCGCCTGCACACGCTAATCTGAGATTGATTTCATTAGCACCCAGCTTTACCGAACTGGCATTTGCTGCGGGGGCTGGCCATCATTTAGTGGGTGCGGTTGAGTATTCCGACTATCCATTAGCAGCACAGTCTATTCCAAGAGTCGGCAGCTTAAATGCTTTGAATTATGAGGCGCTATTGAACCTAAAACCCGATGTTATTTTAGTTTGGCGTTCGGGCAGTTCGGCTCAAGAGATTCGGCGCTTACAGCAGCTCGGTTTTCAATTGTGGATTCGGGACAGCCAGCAACTCGATGAAATTCCAACCTTAATCCGAGAAATTGGTGAACTGACAGGACATCAGAAAACGGCCAATCAAGAAGCACAGCGCTTGCAAGTCAAGCTCCAACAATTGCGCCAGCAATATCGTCATCGCCCCCCCATCCGCGTGTTTTATCAACTTTGGGATGCGCCGTTGATCACCGTAAATGGCGACCAGTTTATTAGCCAGGCATTGGATATTTGTGGGGCTCAAAATAGCTTTTCAGACCTGCCATTACTGGCACCACAAGTGAATTATGAAGCGGTGATTCAACAAAACCCGCAGGTGATTTTACTGGGAGGACAACCTGAGCGCCAACGCCATTGGCAACAGAAGTGGCAAAGGTTTAACCAAATTGAAGCGGTCGCCAAAAACCAATTTATACAAATCGAATCAGATGCCTATCAAAGACCCACCAGCCGATTCATTGATGCCTTAGAGGGGCTTTGCCAACAACTGGATCGCTTTCGCTAGCTTATTCGCTTTGAAACAGATACCACAGCATATAGCCAGCATACATTGACACCATTACGATACTAAATAAGGTAATGGGACGTATCCCCTGCTGCTGAACGACAATGCCCTGTTTGGCTAATTGACGTTGTCTGAACTTGCGTTTAACCATCCAATACAAAAAATAGACAACCGCCACTAAGGTGAGAATATTGAGTAGCTTTACCATGCCTTTCCTTCGGAATTAGCTTTTTTTTGTGCAAACACCCGTCGAACTTTCTCTAAATCCTCTTCAGTATCAACGCCAATACCGGCATCCATCACCGCATCCAATACCAAAATGGCTTCACCATGCCATAAAACACGCAATTGCTCTAACCGCTCGACCTGCTCAAGGTCACATTCCGGCCAGGCAACGTAGCGTTTTACGAAGCCGGCTCGATAGGCATAAAGACCAATATGACGTTTATAGTGCCAATTTTCCGGTAGTGTTTTCGAGGTTGAGGTAAAGGTGTCACGCGACCAGGGCATGGGCGCACGGGTAAAATTCAAAGCATGGTTTTCATGATTGCGAATCACTTTCACCGCATGCGGGTCAAAAACGGTTTCCACATCCTCAATGGGTTCACATAGCGTCGCCATATTGACTTGTGGATGCTGTTCTAATCCCGCGGCGACTTGTTGAATCAACTCGGGTGGCAACATGGGTTCATCGCCTTGAACATTGACAATAATGTCATCATCCTGCAACCCTAAACGCTCGACCACTTCGGCAATGCGTTCCGTACCCGATTGATGATGCAATGCGGTCAAACAGACTTCTGCACCAAAGGCTTCACAAGCCTGCTGTACTTGGGTTGATTCGGTGGCAATAATGACACTTTTAGCGCCCGCTTTTTGGGCTTGTCTCCAAGTCCATTCAATCATCGGTTTGCCTTCAATCATTTTTAAAGGTTTGCCCGATAATCGGGTCGATTCAAAACGCGCGGGAATGATCACAATAAACGACATTCAAAAGTCTTCTCTAATTGAGGCTGATTTAGCCGGTTAACGTTTTTGTTTTAAGTACTGTTCTTTTTCTTCGGCCGTTAAAGTTCGGGCTTCGTCTTCCAGCATAATGGGAATGCCATCTCGTACGGGATAAGCAAGATTGGCTGCCGTCGAGATCAATTCTTGCTTGGTCTTATCAAATTGTAAAGTGGTTTTCGTCACCGGACAGACAAGAATGTCTAACAATTTCGGATCCATGATGTTTTCTCTTTCTCATTGGGGACTTGTCAAGCTGAGTCCCAGGTTATTGAATTAGAGGTCTCTTAATAACCCCTCGAATGCTTGATGATGTCCAATTTTTTGCAGAATTTGGTGCATTAGCCCTTCCGGACAAACTGGCTTTAATTCTAAGTACCACCAATTGGCTTGTGCGAATGGCCGACATTTTACCGCATCTTTTTCCGTCATAAGCAACGGTTTGCTATGATCAAACCCTTCAAAATCGGCAGCGCTAAATTGATAATGGTCATCAAACGCCTTGAAATCGGATTCAATCCCCAAGTCAGTCAAGGTTTGTAAAAAACGTTCAGGGCTGCCAATACCGGCAATGGCATTGACTTTTTCTGCCTTAAAGCTAATGGCCGGCAACACCATCTGCGGATTGGCGACTGAGCGAAATTGATGCGGGGTTAATTGCATCACGCTACTGGATTCAGCCACTAAATCCGATGCATCGCCGCCATTCCAAACCACAAAATCGACCATCGCTAAGCGTTTTTTCGGTTCACGCATCGGCCCTGCTGGCAGACAAAGTCCATTGCCTAATAGACGTTGCGCATCCATCATCACAATTTCAACGTCACGCGCCATAGCATAATGCTGCAAGCCATCATCACTGATAATGACATCTAATTCATACTTAGATTCCAATAAGGCAATCGCCTCACTGCGTTTGGGGGATACCGCGATTGGACACCCCAGGCTATGCGCCAATAAAACGGGCTCATCCCCCACCATTGCTGGGTCGGAATGTTCCGTCACCCATTGCGGCCAACTGCTGGATTGACCACCATAACCTCGACTGACAATACCATAGCGTAACCCTTGTGCAGCCAATTGTTGCCCTAACCATTGAATAAACGGGGTTTTTCCCGTGCCGCCCACCACAATATTACCGACCACGATCACCTGCGCAACCGTTTGTCTGGCGGTTGCTTGCATGGCACTGCGCTTTTTAAAACGTCTCAACCTGAGTGCAGCAATCCCACACACCATTTTGCCAACAGGCCATAATATGGCTGTCTTCCAAGAGTTGGTTGGCGATTGTGTCCAAAAGGCTGGCCAACTCATCGCATGTTTTCCTGCTTGACTAACTTCATGATTTTCCCCTAGTGCAACTTGAATTTAGCGGTTATCAAGGTTGGTATGCTTGATGGTTTGTTGGTGCAAATGCATCACACCGACTATAAAACCATTTAGCGCGATGCTGTTTTTCGCTGCCAAGCCAAATCATCTCCGAGGCTGACTTGGATTTCGGTTTCGTAGCCTGTTCTGTCAAGTTGGGTATTATTTTATACTGAATTGCACCGTCACAGGCTGTATTTCGCCATGGAATCTGTTGGTGTTTTAAACGGTCAATAACCGTTAGGCTTGGAAAATCAAAACGATTGGCAAATCCACTTGAAATGACCACCTCCTTAGGTGATACCATTTCTAACCAGGCCTGAGACGTGGAGGTTTGACTGCCATGATGCCCCGCGATTAACAGATCGGCCTTCAATTGCGAAGCTTGCTTGTCGACTAATTGGCGCTCCATCTTTTCCGTTAAATCCCCTGGTACTAAAATCGAGGCTTGTGATGTTGAAACTTTTAATAAACAGGACGCATCATTATCTTCACGCGGACGATTTTCACCCTTTTCTGGCGACAGAATTTCAAACTTTACCTCTGAAAACAACCAGGCCTGGCCATTTTCACAGGGTCGAACGTTCCATTGGGGCTGTTGCTGATTTAAACGGTCTGCTTGCCCTGAAACAAAGTCTAATATTGTGAGATTATCCCATAAACTGGCTGTTCCGCCCGCATGATCTTGATCGGAATGACTGACGATCAATAAATCAAGCTGTTGCCGCCGTTGTGATTTGAGATAGGGCAAAATCGCTAATTGCGCGCCGTCAAATTGCTCGCCCCATTTAGGGCCGGAGTCATAAACAATGGTTTCATTGCGGGTTTCAAACACAATCGCTTGCCCCTGCCCCACATCCAATACCGTCATACGCACCTCACCCAAAGCCAATTGTGACGACGGCCAAACCATCCAAACCAGTCCCAGCACGACCACAGATCCTCCAATCGCCTTCCAACCGGTTGAAAGCGATCGTCGCCCCAAAGCGACAAGCAAGGCAATACCCCCATAAATAGCCGCTACCTCAATAAACGATAGCTGGCCGGTCTGCCAAAACTCGAATGACTCCGCAACGCCATTCAAACCCCACCAAAGCAATTGCCATAGCTGTTCATGAAAGGACATCATCCATTGTGCCAAGTCGAATGAAATGAAGCTCAGCGCCACTGTCAAAAATAACAACGGTAAGCCCACTAAACTGACAAAGGGCACCGCGATAAGGTTGGCTATTAAGCTCCCCATCGCAAACTGTTGATAAAAGCCCGCCAAAATAGGGATCATGCCAAGGGTTAAACTGAGTTGCACCCATAGCATTTTTTGCCAAGCAGGTGCTTGACGAATTTTGGCAAAAGACAAGACTTTAAAAATAATGGCAACTGCGACAAAGGACAACCAAAACCCCGAACTCATCACCGATGACGGATGCCATAGTAAAATCAATGCCGCTGCCAATGCCAGCGCCGACCAGGGTTGAAACTGCCGCCGCATAATAATCAAGCCTGCAACAACCACCACCATCATCCAGGCGCGTTGTGTGGGAATTGAATAGCCAGCCAAACTCATATAAAGCGTCGCAATTAAAATCGCCCCCACCGACCCAAAAACCAGTCGTGGTGTTGCCATCACCCAATGCCAACCCAACCAACGAATCAAACCCCGCCAAATCAGCGCAAACAGTGCAAAGCCAAATGCAGCCATAATGCCGATATGCAGTCCGGAGATCACCATTAAATGCACAGTGCCGGTTTGTCTTAACAGCTGCCAGTCATCTTTATGAATAGCGTCTTTATCGCCATAAACCAATGCTCGAAAAATACCTTGAAATCGACTTTGCTCGAATAAGGGCGTTAAATGCTGAGCCAAGGACTCACGCAGATAAACCCCTTGAGCCGGTGCAACCCTGACTGCTGAGTCGGCTTGATTCAGCACATAGCCTTTTGCACGGATTCCTTTCTCATATAGATAGGCTTCATAATCAAAACCGCCTGGATTTAAACTGCCATGTGGCGGTTTTAACTTCACTCTAAAACGCCATTGCTCCCCCACTTTTGGCAGTTTAGTGGGGTGATACCAATTCAATTGAATCTGCGGCTGCCAAAATGACCAGGCCTGGTCATTTTGCGCATTCAAACTCTGCCAATGCGACAGCTGCATGATTAATTTCAGTCTTTTGGGGGAAGAATCGCCTGAATTGGCAGTGACTTCGGGTCGTTCAACAATTGTTACCACCACTTCAACGGGAGTAAAATAGGCTGACTTTGACAAGGTTGGACTCATCATTGTCATCAAAAAAACCCAAATAAAGCCGCTCAGAAACCCTATAATAATTTGGCGTAGCCGAGATATAAGCGCCTGACGGCTCGGAACGAAGCCTAGCCCCACCAATAGCAATGCGGCCAGCAAAATGCTTTGCCAACTGGGTAAGACCGCGAGTTGGTAAAACCACACCAGTGATGTGACTAGGCCAACAACAAAGTAACGAAACATATGCCAAAGAAGATTTTCAAAAAATATTCTCCCAGTCCAGAGAAAATTAGAAACACCAAAGGGCTCGGTTTTTTAGCTCAGTGGATTGCAAACCCCAGTTTATGGCATATTCACCGCCACAGCACGGCGAAAGCCTTTGCAAACGGGTTGTTTTGGATGTCAATTCCCATCCCATCACAAATGGTCACTTCGGCGATCACGGCCATTTTCATCCGCGCCAATTTGCCACTGAGTGTCGCGCTGGTTTGGATCAGTAACCCCATCACCATGCCACCTATTTTTTATTTTAATTATCTCGTCGGGACTTGGCTATTAGATGCGCCGGCAAAACCCGATTTACAATTTGAAATGAGTTGGCACTGGTTAACCACCACCTTAGGGGAACTTTGGCTACCCTTATATTTAGGCAGTTTTGTGGTCGGCCTCAGTTTGGCGGTGATCAGTTATTTTGGGATT
>CBFHUY010000091.1:0-7223 GCA_965658885.1 Hydrogenovibrio sp. | reverse complement strand
GAATCTGTATCTGAAATGGGCTTATTAGCAACGGACACAGCAAGTGCCATTACGGGCGGAACGTTGTTTATGGTGAGTGCTTTCTTAAATACCTTAATTGAGAACCTAGAATCGGAGACAGGACGTCGATTTAAGTGCATTGGTACAGGAGGCGATTTTGACACGTTAATGCCGATGTTAGACAAGCCATTTGAGGAAATAAATGACCTAACTTTGCTTGGTATGGTAGAAATGATACAAAGTTGTTAAAAAAATATTGACATCATCTCTTAACGCCTTATAATACGCCGCATTCAGCCGAAATAGCACAACTGGTAGTGCAACTGATTTGTAATCAGTAGGTTGGGGGTTCAAGTCCCTCTTTCGGCACCATATTCAGAGCCCGCGTTCCTTGGAACAGTGGGCTTTTTTGTATTTACGAATAGAATTGTCATCCAAAACCCTCTACTGTTATAATACAGTCAAATTTTAATAAACCTGGAAAATACATGGAAAAGCAGTCTAGCTATACTAAAGAAGAATTACTCTCTTGTGGTCGAGGCGAACTTTTTGGACCTGGCAATGCCCAACTTCCTTTGCCGCCAATGTTAATGTTTGATCGTATCACGCACATATCAGAAGAAGGTGGCGCTTATGGTAAAGGTGAAATTCGAGCGGAACTAGACGTCCATAAAGATCTATGGTTTTTTGATTGCCATTTTAACGAAGATCCCGTTATGCCCGGTTGTTTGGGCTTAGATGCCATGTGGCAATTAATCGGGTTCTTCCTAGGTTGGACAGGTGGCCCCGGTCGCGGTCGTGCCTTAGGCTCTAAGGATGTAAAGTTTTACGGACAGGTTCTACCGACCGCAAAAAATGTAGAGTATGTTATTGATATGAAGCGTGTCATCAAAAGAAAGCTTTATATGGGAATCGGTGATGCTAAGCTTTATGTTGATGGTAGAGAGATTTATTCAGCTGAAGACCTGAAAGTTGGTTTATTCACAAATACGGATAGTTTTTAAATGAAAAGAGTCGTGATTACAGGGGTAGGAATCGTTTCCAGTCTTGGAAATAATAAGGATGAAGTGACGGCTTCATTACGCACTGGAAAATCGGGGATTGTTTTTGCACCAGAGTATGCTGAAAATGGTCTTAGATCACAAGTTCATGGTGCTGTTAAAAATCTAGACTTTGCCGAATTGATTAATCGCAAAACATTACGCTTTATGGGTGATGCGGCTGCTTACAGCTATATCGCAATGGATCAAGCGGTAAAAGACTCTGGATTAACCGATGACCAAATATCAAATCCAAGAACCGGGCTTGTTGCTGGTTCCGGTGGTGGTTCAAACAGCAATTCTGTAGGAGCCGTTCTGACTGCTCAAGACCGTGGCGTGAAACGCGTAGGACCTTATATGGTTACTCGTACCATGGGATCCACGGTTTCTGCCTGTTTAGCAACTCCATTCAAGATTAAAGGGCTAAATTACTCTATTAGTTCGGCCTGTTCCACATCTGCGCATTGTATCGGTACAGCAGTTGAGCAAATCCAATTGGGTAAACAAGATGTTGTGTTTGCGGGTGGTGGTGAAGAGCTCCATTGGACCATGTCGGTATTATTCGATGCGATGGGCGCGCTTTCAACGAAATATAATGAGACCCCTGAAAAAGCGTCTCGTGCTTATGATGCAAATCGTGATGGATTTGTTATTGCCGGCGGTGGTGGTATGGTCGTTGTTGAAGAACTTGAACATGCGTTAGCACGAGGTGCCAAAATCTATGCTGAAATTACGGGATATGGTGCTAACTCGGATGGTTATGATATGGTCGCTCCTTCAGGTGAAGGCGCTGTCCGTTGTATGAATATGGCATTATCGACTGTTGATGGGAAAGTTGATTATATCAACCCGCATGGCACTTCAACCCCGGTTGGGGATGTCAAGGAAGCCGCTGCAATACGCGAAGTATTTGGTGAGAGCGTGCCAAAAATCAGTTCGACAAAATCTTTGTCTGGACATTCACTTGGTGCGGCAGGGGTGCATGAGTTTATTTATAGTCTGATGATGTTGGAAAATGACTTTATTGCGCCTTCGGTTAATATCGAAAACCTAGATGAAGAGTGCGAAGGAATGCCGATTGTTCGCGAGTTGCAAGAGAATGCAGGTCTCAATCGGATGATGAGCAACAGTTTCGGCTTCGGTGGAACCAATGCGTCATTAGTGTTTGAGAAGTATCAAGGATAATTCACCTCCTCTCAAGTGGGAAGTGTTAAATGAAATAGCCACCAATGAGTGGCTATTTTTTTATCTCAATTTTACTTAGCAATACGAACGCTCTTAACAAAATGGCCAGGGTGCATTGCAGTTGCCCGGTTTACTGGGGTTTGACTCAGTTGGCGTATAGTGGCTGCCGCCGCATTGACGAAGTTGTTTTTTATAACGAATCGAACGTTGAGTGACTTTGTAGGCCACTTTCTTTAGCCAGGGCTTATTGTTATAGGTTTTCCTGGCAAAGCCGCCCTGGCCTTCATGGTAGGCAAGATAAAGGTTAAAGGTATCATGACGAGAGATGCCATTGCGTTTATAAGATTGATAGTTATACCAACCAATAAAGTCGACAGAATCATCAATGTTATTTCGCCGAGCAGACCAGTTCCCAGTATCTTTTTGATAGTCATACCAAACCGGATCCTGGGCTTGACTATAGCCATAGGATGATGAACGTCTGGGTAATGGAATAATCCCTAAAAAATAGTCTCTTTCAGGTTTGGCATCATGGCTAAATCGAGACTCTTGGTGGATAAAGGCCATACTGATATAGGCTGGCGTTCCCCATTTTTTTTCTGCATCATAAGCGGCGTCCTCCCAATCTGAGTCATGTTCAAATAAATAGCAGATATTATCATGCGCGTCTTTGGGAGGGATGCTGGAGCAGCCACTTAAAAAACCAATAAAAATGAATATCCACTTAGAGTAACTTGGTAAAGCCATATTAAATCCGTACATAAATTAAGTTATATTGTTATCGTATATAGCGAAAATGATGCCTAAAAATCACATTTTTATTTTCATCTAATATATCTATGTGCCAAGCACCTTCCCAGGCACTGGTTAATTGTTTCGTAGACCAGGTACGATACACAGGGCTTTCTATCTTGAGTGCAACAGTCGCCATGGTTCGGTTTTGATAAACCCACCGATGATAAAGGGTTGTATTTTGGGCATTTTCAATTTCAGTAAAAAAGGCAAGCTTACGAATATACTTTGGAATCACCGTTTCAAGCGGGTTCACTAATTGACGGTTGTCTACTGCTTGACCCAGTTGAGCCCGTCTGATTTTGATCGGACTAGATATAACAGGCGATAACGCCACCTGAGACTGGTCTAATTGCTGTTGCTTAATCGTTTGTTGTAAATCTTGCCGCTGTTCTTCACTCAGCAGTCCTAATCCTTTTGGTTGATTGACTGTCGGTTGCGGCTTGACGTCAGGTTGCGATGCTATTTTTGGCTGTGGTGCTGGTTTATTAGCCGTATCTTGGCTAGATTCTGTTTTTAAACTGAGGGATTCAGCGGTGATTTCCGAGGGTGAAATGACCAGGCCTGGTTCTTTTTCAACTGGTTTCTGGGATTGATCAATTTTTTGTTGCTGCTGCTGTTGCGCTTCCTGTTTTTGAGTGATCATTAAAGATGCGGTGCCAATACCGGCTAAAATCATCATTAAATACCACGCAAACCGTTGACGCCAAGGAGTACGTTGTTGATCTTCCTCGCCATTCTTTAATTCTTCTTGGAGTTGCTCCCAGCCCATTTGAAAATAATTGCGCATTTCACGGTCTTGACGGATTTGACTGGGCATATGCGATTGAGGCTTGCCTTCCAATGCCAGTCGGTAGCCTTTTTTAAACGCATAGTGATGGTGTGCATTGTCCGTTTCAGGCAATTTCATAATGTTGGATTATGAGGTTTCAGAGTCATCAAATAAGGCTTCAGTGAACTGTTCCGCATCAAACGGCCTTAAGTCCTCTATGGCTTCGCCAACACCGATATAACGAACCGGGATGACCAGTTTTTCGGCAAGGGCAAATAAAATCCCACCCTTAGCTGTTCCATCTAACTTGGTGAGTGTGAGTCCGGTCACGCCAACCGCTTTGTGAAATTGTTGCGCCTGGTTAATCGCATTTTGCCCAGTACTGGCATCTAATACTAACATGACTTCATGCGGTGCTTGTCCATCTACCTTTTGGATAACCCGTTTCACCTTCTTCAATTCTTCCATTAGGTTGTCTTGCGTGTGCAGTCTACCGGCGGTATCCGCAATCACCACATCGACTTTCTTAGCGGTCGCCGATTGCACCGCGTCAAAAATGACCGCGGCAGAATCGGCCCCCGTTTTTTGAGCGATAACGGGAATCTGATTGCGCTCGCCCCAGGTTTGTAATTGCTCAACGGCGGCCGCTCGAAATGTATCTCCAGCTGCCAACATGACAGACTTGCCTTCGTTTTGCAGTTGTTTGGCGAGTTTACCAATGGTCGTGGTTTTGCCCACGCCATTGACACCCACCATTAAAATCACATAAGGACTTGACTGAACGGGAATATCTAACGAAACCGATACAGGGGTTAGCAGTTGGTTAAGTTGTTGTTTAAGCGCACTCATCAATGCTTCTGGATGCTTTAACTCTTTTCTTGAAACCTGTTCAGTCAATTGTTGAATAATTTTATCGGTTGCATCAATGCCAATGTCTGCACTGAGTAATAGCATTTCTAACTCTTCTAGCAGGTCATCATCAATTTCCTTGCGACCTAACACCAAGCGGCTCAAACCATCCGTTAGCCCAGAACGGGTTTTGGTTAAACTGCTTTTGAGCTTGGAAAACCAACCAGGCCTGGTGGGTTTGGCTTGACTATCGGGAATCGACTCAACCGCTTGAGGTGACGCAGCTTCCGTTGAAGAGGTCTCCAAAGAATCGATTTCCGAGCTTTTGTCTGCAGCTTCTGAAGGCTGATTTTTTGAGCGTTTTAAAAAACTAAGCATAAAGATTGATTGATATCCCTGTAGCATTCTTTCAAGTTTCGTTCATACTTGAACACTTGATTTGCGTTATATTATGGAACCTAAACACGTTATTAGCCAACCATTATAAATCAAAACTCACAGATTTGAGAGGATTCCCACCGGATGAGGAATAGAAAGATGATAAAACAATTCAACCAAATCATACTGTTTGTCACGATGACGCTTGCAACTTTGCCGGCTCAGGCGACGCTGTCCAAATTTGAGTTAGCCAATGGCATGCAAGTTTTGGTTAAAGAAGATCACCGTGCGCCAGTTGCGGTGCAACAAGTTTGGTATCGCGTTGGTTCGACCTATGAGCATGGTGGCATTACCGGTTTGTCGCACATGTTAGAACACATGATGTTTAAAGGCACAAAACGCTATGCAGCGGGAGAATTTTCCAAGCAGGTCTCCAAGCTGGGGGGGCAGGAAAATGCCTTTACCTCTTATGATTATACGGCTTATTATCAAGTGGTCGGGCGTCAACATCTAGAAAAGGTCATGGAGCTGGAAGCCGATAGAATGCGTCATCTGGTGTTAAAAGAAGCTGATTTTCAAACAGAACGGGATGTAATTGCCGAAGAACGTCGAATGCGTACCGAAGATAACCCGCGTTCGAAATTGTATGAATTGTTTCGGGCCACAGCCTTTATTAATAGTCCATCCCACCATCCGGTGATTGGTTGGATGTCGGATATTCAAAATTATTCGTTGCAGGATCTGCAAGCTTGGTACCGACAATGGTATGCACCCAATAATGCCACCTTAGTGGTGGTGGGGGATGTTGATCCGCAGCAAGTGTTTCAATGGGCAAAGCGTTATTATGGCAAGCATTCACCCGAAACGATTGCGCCGCCTAAACCACAAGCAGAAGTGCCTCAAAGTGGTCAGCGTCGGGTTGAACTCAAGGCGGCGGTGCAATCCCCCAGCTTGATGATGGGGTTTCATGCGCCATCTTTGGTGACGGCGTCTGACCCGCAAGAGGTCTATGCATTATCGGTGTTGGCCAGTGTTCTAGCCGGAGATGACAGTGCTCGATTCAATAAACATCTTATACGAGAGCAAAAAGTGTTGGCGGCGGCCTCTGCACGCTATGATGAAACCAGTCGAGCAACCAGTTTATTCACCATCAGTGCCACGCCAGCGCAAGATAAAACCCTAGCGCAAGCGGAAGCGGCTTTGTGGCAAGAAATCGAAGCTTTGCAAACGCAGCTGATTGATCAGACCGATTTACAGAAAATTTTGGCGCAAGCCGAAGCCCAATATGTCTTTCATCAAGACTCAATTGAAGCCCAAGCGATGATACTCGGCTCTTTGACTAGTATTGGGTTGCCTATTGAAACCTATGACCAGTGGATTGAAAGGTTAAGGCGTGTTACTCCAGAGCAGGTTCAGGCGGTGGCACAAAAATACTTTTCAAAAGACAAAGTGACGGTGGCCAGCTTAAAGCCCAATGGTGAGGTTGCCCAGCTGAAACCTCACAAATCATTTCATGGAGGTCAAAGATGAAGCAAGCAATCTACCGGTCATTATGGTTAAGCATTTTTATGGGGTTGTTCAGTTTTCAGGCACAGGCGACCGTTAATATTCAAACGTGGCAAACAGAAAACGGCGCAAAAGTGTTGTATGTGCATGCACCGGAATTGCCGATGGTTGATATTGAATTGCGATTTGATGCTGGCTCGGCACGCGATGGCAATCAATATGGTCTTGCTTCGATGACTGCCAATATGATTGGCACCCAAACGCCCAATTGGGATGAAAATGCACTGGCCGAAAAATTCAGTGCGCTGGGGAGTCAGTTTGGACAATCGGTTGGAAAGGATTCGGCCAGCTTGTCACTTAGAAGCCTAACGCGTTCCGATATTCTAACCCCCGGGTTTGATTTATTTGTCGAGGTGGCAACGCAAGCTCAGTTTAACCCAATGATTGTTGCGCGTGAAAAGGCGCGTTTAAAAGTGGCATTGAAGCAAAAACAATCTCGGCCTCGAGCCTTGATTCAGGATGCGCTTTGGGCAGAACTCTATGGCGACCATCCTTATGGTCACCCCGTTTCAGGTCAGGTCGAAACCGTGGAGGCAATCAGTGCCAAACACCTTAAAGACTTTTATCACCAATATTATGTAGCAGCGAATGCGCAAGTAACGATCGTCGGGGCCGTTAGTCGATCGGAAGCGCAACAAATG
>CBFHUY010000090.1:2145-7276 GCA_965658885.1 Hydrogenovibrio sp. | reverse complement strand
ACCACACATTGTCCGGGTCTGTTGTACTGAGTTTCTCTACAAAACCGTTCTGTGAGTAATAATTTTGAGTCTTTTCAGAAACCAGAAAAGTGAGAAACATGCCATATTTTTTTTGAATTGAGGCAAGGTATGTTTGAATTTTTGTGTGATCTGTTTCTTGGTGATGCAACCAGTCTTTGACAAAGGTATCGTGTGCCATCATGGACGAAATAAGGTTAGGCTCGATAATATTGCGCTGGATTTCGGTGTAGATGTTTTCCACAGACAGTGGCAAGGAGCGATGCTTTAATTCGTATTGTTTGGCGTTGAGTGAGACAACAAAATTAATTAATGAAATTGAAATGGAGAGCAACAGGAGCAAGGCGGTGATGATAATACCAATTTTTGAATTGGCATTGAATTTCATTGTTGTTAACCACCTAACCCTATTTTTTTACAAAATGATTCAAACCCGTTTTTGCTTGGCGCATTGTTGTCATTCTAAACCATTTTTTGGTTGTGTCACCAATGGTTTTTATTAGGGGGTCAATATAAGGGGCTAATATTGACCAGGCCTGGGTGTTTTGGGGGCGGGAAACCAATCGCTGGTTTTGCCTGTCCAGTAATAAACGGTGAGACCAATCCATTCTTTCCAAGCCGGATCTAGGGTTTCTAGGTGACCGCTTGTGTCGAAATCAACGTTTCTATAGTCGGCATGACTGGAGCGGAAATCCACTGGATAGGGTAGGACATCAATTTTAAGTTTGCGGGCAATCCCAATGGCGCGGGGCATGTGAAATGCAGAGGTGACCACAAAATAGCGACCATAGGGGGTTGGCAGTAGGGGGCTGGTGAATTTGAAGTTTTCGTAGGTGTTACGAGATTTGGATTCAATAATCAAGCGTTGTGGGGCGATGCCAAGCGTAAGCAGCAGTTGTTTGGCAAGACTGCCTTCTCCTTTCGTGTTCTGCAAAAGCACTGATCCACTGCCACCGGTAAAGATGACGGGAGCGGTTGGATAGTGGCTGGCGAGTTCTTTTGCGCCAATATAGCGGTCTCCGCCATTGCCCAGCTCGGGACGATTCCAACTGAGGCTGCGTTGAAGGTCTTCACCGCCGCCTAAAATAATAATGCCATCAATGTGGTCTGGTAAGGTCGTGGGTTGGGCAAACCGTTTTTCCAGCGGCTGAATCAAAAAGTCGCCCACTGGATACACCCATAACACCAGTCCTGCCAAGCTGGCCGGGATGAGAAAAACCTTAGCGAGTTTGAAGCGGTTTTTAATGAGAAACAGGGTGCCAAGCAATGTTGCAATTAGGATTAAATTGATGGGGCTTAAAAATGCCCAGGCCAGCTTTGACATAAAAAAGAAGAGCGTGTCGGTGTTCAATGAAAAGGTTCCTATACTGATTAGGCTTGTGCCACGATGGTTTGATTACGGCCTTTGGCTTTGGCTTCGTAAACGGCACGATCCGCACTTTGAAACAGTTGTAAAGGGGTATCACCGTGAGCGGGGTAGCCACTGAGGCCAATACTGATGGTGACGGGCGAGAGGTTGTATTCTGCCCAATTGATTTTCTTTAGGGTTTGGTGCCATTTATTGGTGACGATCAGGCTGTTATCCAATTCGGTTTCAGGGAGCAATATCACAAATTCCTCACCGCCCCAGCGATAAAAATAATCACTGCCGCGTAAACTTTCTCTAAGGGTTTTGGTAATCAGCAATAGCACTTCATCGCCTTTTTGGTGGCCGTAAATATCATTCACTTCTTTAAAGTTGTCAAAGTCTATCACGGCAAATGTCAGTGGCGTCTTATTGCGTTTTGCCATGGCTAACAAATAGGCGGCATGTTCTTCGCCCGCATGTCGATTTGGCAGTTGCGTTAAGGCATCGTGCGAGGCTAGGCGTTGCAGTTGCTCTTCCAATTGTTTCCGTTCGGTAATGTCTTGCACCATACCCGCCACATGAGTGGGGTTACCCTTGTCATCGCGCTCGCAGACTTTGCCTTGGTCATGTACCCAAACGATATGGCCATTACGATTGAGTAGGCGATATTCCGCTTCATACTGGCTTCGGCGACCTTGGATGTGGTATTTTAAAATGGTGATAACCCGGTCAATGTCCTCTGGATGCACATTATTGGTCCAGGATTCCAGTGTGGGCGGCATTTCATCTGGGCCGTAACCGAGCATTTTTTTGAGTTGCGGGCTAAAGAAAACATGATCTGTCGCCAATTCCCACTCCCAAATGCCGTCCGAGGCTTCGTTGAGCGCAAACCAAATATTGTGGTTACGTGACTGCATATCTTTTTCAAGGGCGAGGCGGTTATTGATATTGCGGGCGACTGACAAAAAATATAAATGACCGTGGTAGCTAAAATGAGTGGTAATCACTTCGACGGCAATTTCGCCTTTCGTTTTATGACGGTGACGTCCCACGAAAGTAAAGCTAGGGTTGTCTAAGATCACTTGCCGAACTTCTTGCCATTGGGGGAGACCTTGCACATCTTTTTGCAGATCTAAAACCGATTGGTTCAGAATTTCTTTTTTTTCAAATCCCAATTCTTCATGACCGGAACGATTGCACCAAAGAATCCTTGAGGTCTCTGGGTCAATCAAATAAACGCTGTCAAGCATGTGATCGAAAAGGGTGGCCAGTTCTTTGGTGTGGAGCTTTAACACGAATGGATTCCTGTTGCACGGTTTGGCGTTGTAAGATTCGGTTTTATTGTCCTATACTAAGCTTTTAGTATTCTACTAACTTTTCATTAATATTAAAGTTTTGTTTCATCAATATTCGACTTGGCTATTGAATTATTTGTTTTTGACCTTATTAGTTTGTTAATCAAATAATGCAGTTAAGTGAATGGCTTAACGCAATCAGTTTATGAGGGTTTTAAATATGATGGATAAATTTACCGCTCAATTTCAGTCAGCTTTGGCGGAAGCGCAATCAATTGCCATAGGGCTAGAAAACCAATTTATTGAGCCAGTGCATATTTTATCGGCGTTAATGAGTGGACAGGCCTCGTTACTCCAGTTAGCGGGGGTGAATATTGCGGCCTTAAAACAATCGGTAGAGGCTAAATTACAAACCTTGCCAAAGGTATCCGGGCATGGTGGCGATGTGCAATTGTCGCAGAGTGCCGGTCGCGTATTGAATTTAATGAATCAATTGGCGCAAAAAAAGGGTGATGCTTATATTGCCAGCGAGCTATTTTATTTAGCCGCATTGCAGTCCAATGATTCGGTCAAAACATTATTAAAAGAAGCTGGGGCAACCGAGCAAGCCATTGAAGCAGCCATTGAAAAAGTAAGAGGGGGCGAATCCGTGCAAGACCAGAATGCAGAAGAAAACCGACAAGCGCTAGATAAGTATACTTTGGATTTAACCGAGCGAGCGCGTAACGGTAAGTTGGACCCAGTGATTGGGCGAGATGATGAAATTCGCCGAGCAGTGCAGGTGCTACAGCGTCGTACCAAAAATAACCCAGTATTAATTGGTGAACCCGGCGTTGGGAAAACGGCGATTGTTGAAGGGCTTGCACAGCGCATTGTGAATGGTGAAGTGCCAGAAGGGTTGAAAAATAAGCGTCTATTGTCGCTGGATTTGGCAGGGTTGTTGGCGGGTGCCAAATATCGCGGTGAATTTGAAGAGCGTTTAAAAGCCTTGTTAAAAGACCTGGAAAAACAAGAAGGCTCGGTGATTTTATTTATTGATGAAATTCATACCATGGTGGGCGCGGGTAAAACCGAAGGTTCGATGGATGCCGGTAATATGTTGAAACCTGCTTTGGCGCGAGGGGAACTGCATTGTATTGGTGCCACCACCCTCGATGAATATCGTGAAAACATTGAAAAAGATGCGGCTTTGGAACGTCGTTTTCAAAAGGTATTGGTGGATGAGCCAACCGAAGAAGATACCATTGCGATTTTGCGCGGCCTAAAAGAACGGTATGAAGTGCATCATGGGGTGGCGATTACCGACCCTGCGATTATTGCGGCGGCGCACTTGTCGCAACGCTATATTGCCGATCGTCAATTGCCCGATAAGGCGATTGATTTAATCGACGAAGCGGCTTCTCGTATCCGCATGGAAATCGATTCCAAACCAGAAGAAATGGATAAATTGGATCGTCGATTGATTCAGCTCAAAATTGAGCGTGAAGCTTTGAAAAAAGAAAAAGACGAGGCGTCTAAGAAGCGGCTAGGCGTTTTGCAAGAATCGATTGATGAAATGGAAAAGACCTATGCCGATTTAGAAGAAGTCTGGAAAAAAGACAAAGCGGCCTTACAAGGCGCGAAACAGTTTAAAGAGGAACTGGATAAGGCGCGTATTGAAATGGAGGCGGCGCATCGTGAAGGCAATTTGGGCAGAATGTCGGAATTGCAATATGGCGTGATCCCTGAATTGGAAGCCAAAATCCGTGAGGCGGAAGCTGCGGAAGGGGAAGACGATGGTCAAATGCATTTATTGCGCAATAAAGTCACCGAAGAAGAAATTGCTGAAGTGGTGGCGCGTTGGACGGGCATTCCGATTTCAAGAATGTTGGAAGGCGAGCGTGATAAGTTGCTGCGGATGGAAGAAGCGATTGGCAAGAAAGTGATTGGTCAATCCGAAGCCGTGGTCGCAGTGTCGGATGCCATTCGACGTTCCCGTGCGGGCTTGTCTGATCCGAATCGTCCGAATGGCTCTTTCTTGTTCTTGGGGCCAACCGGGGTTGGGAAAACCGAGTTGACCAAAGCCTTAGCTGATTTCTTGTTTGATACAACCGATGCCATCGTGCGATTGGATATGTCTGAATTTATGGAAAAACATTCGGTGGCGCGTTTAATCGGGGCGCCTCCAGGTTATGTTGGCTATGAGCAAGGCGGTTATTTAACCGAGGCGGTGCGCCGCAAACCTTATTCGGTGATTTTATTGGATGAGGTGGAAAAAGCGCATCCAGATGTCTTTAATATCTTGCTGCAAGTTTTGGATGATGGGCGTTTAACCGATGGTCAAGGCCGCACGGTGGACTTTAAAAATACCGTAATTGTCATGACCTCTAACTTAGGGTCACACATTATTCAGGAAAAAGCGGGAACTGCGACTTACGATGAAATGAAGCAGGATGTGATGACGGTGGTCGGCGGTCATTTTAGACCGGAA
>CBFHUY010000090.1:0-2111 GCA_965658885.1 Hydrogenovibrio sp. | reverse complement strand
TTGTGGTGTTCCACCCATTAGATCAAGCCCAAATTCGTTCGATTGCCAATATTCAGTTGAATCATTTGCGTAATCGTTTGGCCGACAATGAAATGGGGCTGGAAGTTTCGGATACTGTATTGGATAAAATTGCCGAAGTGGGATTCGATCCAGTGTATGGCGCACGTCCTTTAAAACGCGCAGTGCAACAGTTGGTGGAAAACACTTTAGCACAGCGGCTATTGAAAGGCGAGTTTACCAGTGGCGAGACCATTCATATTGGATTAACCGATGGTGAAATTGATTTTCATTAATGGCATTTAAAGCGGATACTTTTCTAAAGTAAATCAAAGGGCTTTCGAGCCCTTTTTTTATGTCATAAAAATACCCAGGCCTGTTGTGTTGTGCCCTTTGGGTATGCCGGTTGTTTTGGAGGATTTTCTAAAGCAAGTTGTTGGCATGGATGATACGGTTTCGGCCTTGTTGCTTGGCTTGGTAAAGGGCCTGGTCTGCGGCTTCCAGCAAACTGTCTTCTGTGTCGTGGGCTTTTAAGGTTGCAATGCCAAAACTGGCCGTTTGGGTGCCGACAATATTAAAGGGTTGAACCTCAATCAGTTGACGCAGTTTTTCAGCCAATTGCATGGCTTGATAGTGTGTCAGTTCTGGGCATAGAATTAAAAATTCTTCGCCACCCCAACGACCCACCAAGTCGGTTTCCCGAATATTGTTTGACAGTCTTTCCGATAATTCTATGAGCACTTCATCGCCTACTTGATGGCCGTGGGTGTCATTAACGCGTTTGAAATAATCCAAGTCGAGCAAAATAATGGACAGCGGCATGTGATAACGCTGGCAGTGTTTGAGGAGCAGTAAGAAGTGTTGGTCAAGCTTTAAGCGGTTGGGTAGCTGGGTTAAGGTGTCGGTGGTGGAAAGCTTTTGTAGATCTAAATTTTTCTTAATCAGTTCGGTGGTCTTTTGACTGAGCTTTTCTTCTAAATCGGTGACTTGGTGCTGCATCGAAACAATTTGAGTTTGTAAGTGCGCTTGGGTTTGAAATTGGTGAAGCGCATATTGAATCGTCAATGACAAGAGTGTCGGGTCTTGATGACAAACAAACTGTAATGGATATTGTGGCGAAGGGTTGTCTATCGAGAAGTTGTCCGTATCTGCACGATCACTGATTAACAGTATTTGACAGGCTGGATGGTCACTGGCAAGGTGTTCGATTAAGGTTTTTGGGCTGAGATCAGTGAGGGTATTGGCGATGATGACCAGTGCCAGCGGGGACTGGTCTTCTGTGTATTCGGCAATCCGTTCCAAAGCCGCTTCTGCGGTAGTCAATTGCAGATAATGCACTTCGGCAAGCTTTGTTAGCCAGGGTTGAGGGTGTGCAAGCAAAGGGTGTTGACCAATGCCCAATAAAATTGGAGTAGCGTGCATAATTTGGGCTCGTATTTTTTTAGATCATCTTATCGGTTTGTGATGAAATTGCAATGCTATTTGTAGCCGGTGCTTTGCTGTCGGTTGGGTATAATAACGGTCATTGCCAGTGCTTAAAAAAAGAGGATGATATGAAAAATTCAATCGTGGTAAAAATTCCATTTAGTTATAAGGGTCAATTATTTGAACCCAAAAGTCGGATTAATTTAGAGGAATGGTTGAGCCATGAAGGGCGTATGCCGTTTGATTGGGTTGAACAGGTCGCTGCTGAGAATGGAATTGGTGGGTATTCTTATGAGCTGGAAGTGATGGAATCTTCTGAGCTATTATTTGAATCGCCAACCGGTTTGGCGATTCCTTTTTATGATGAAACCACAGGTCATTTTGATTTTGATGGATTCAAACAGCATTGGTACCAAAATCAAACGGTATCAGTGTTGGCAGATATTCATCAATCGGTTTTTGCCGAGCCCGTCGATACGGATTCTAAAATCTACCAAGCCATGCTTCAGGCTTACCAAGCAGGACAAGACGCTCATTAACCAATAGGACGGACATAATAGGATTGCTAAAGTGTAATTCCTAGTGTTATACTTTTGATCTAGAGTATAAAGGGAAATTACTTGAAACTTTATAAAAATGCGTGGTTTAAACGCTTTTCTAAAAAAGAAAATATATCCCGTAAGATGTTG
>CBFHUY010000089.1:0-7302 GCA_965658885.1 Hydrogenovibrio sp. | reverse complement strand
TGAACGACCCGCAGACAGTTGACAACGCATGTCTTCAAAATCCAGCAGGATGGTTAATCCATCTGGCAAAGAACGGACAATGCTAATCAGCTTCACAGCTGGCAAGGTCACACTAAAATCCCCATCGCTACTTTCCAGTTCGGTTGATGCTCGGGTTTCAATTTCCAAATCGGAGGCGGTCACCGTTAGCGTATTTTGGTGGATTTGCAATAAAATATTCGCCAAAATCGGCATTGTTTGGCGTTTTTCGACCACGCCACCGACAGTTTGGAGTACCTTTAACAAATTTTCTCGTGAAAGACTGATTTTCATTTGAAACCCTTTAAGCGATTTAGTATTTTAGTTTGGTAATTATGCCAATTTTCAGCATTAATTGGGTGAAATTATGGTCATTTTTTTGTTTAAGCTAACAACCTGAATCTTAATTGGTAATGATACGAATTAGGCTGTTGAAATCATCATCAATTCGGTGATCTGTTTCTTTAAGTTCATTGATTTTACGCACGGCATGTAACACAGTCGTGTGATCTCTTCCTCCAAACGCATCGCCAATTTCCGGCAGACTGTGGCTAGTGAGTTCTTTCGATATGGCCATTGCCATTTGTCTGGGGCGTGCAATATTGCGAGTGCGTTTTTTAGAAAGCAGATCAGCGACCCGAATCTTGTAGTAATCGGCGACGGTTTTTTGAATATTTTCGAGCGTGACCATTTTTTGTTGCAAGGCGAGTAAATCTTTTAGCGCTTCTTTGGCCAAGGCAACGGTCACCATTTGTTGCGTAAATTGTGCAAAGGCACCAACTCTTTTCAATGCGCCTTCTAAATCCCGCACATTCCCTCTTAAACGTTTGGCAATGAAGAAAGCGACTTCATCGGGTAGTAAAAATCCAAATTCGCTGGCTTTTTTCATCAAAATAGCGACGCGCATTTCAAATTCAGGGGGTTCCACTGCGATGGTTAAGCCCCAGCCAAACCGCGACTTTAGACGGTCTTCGAGTCCGTCAACCTCTTTGGGGAAGCGGTCACTGGTGAGAATGACTTGTTTATTGCCTTCCAGAAGGGTATTAAAAGTGTGGAAAAACTCTTCTTGGGATTGATCCTTATTGGCAAAGAATTGAATATCATCAATCAATAGCGCATCTAAAGACCGGTAAAACCGTTTAAATTCGTCAATTTTGTTATGGCGTAGCGCATTGACCATATCGGCAACAAATCGCTCTGAGTGTAAATAGGCTACTCTGGCACCGGGTTTGCGTTTTAACAGGTCATTGCCAATAGCATGCATTAAATGCGTTTTACCCAGACCAACGCCCCCGTAAATAAAGAAAGGGTTATAACTGCCACCAGGGTTGTCGGCCACCTGCCGAGCGGCGGCGGCGGCTAATTGGTTCGCTTTCCCTTGGACAAAGGTGTCAAAGGTAAAGTTCGCATTTAAGTTGTGCTTAATGTTTTTCTTGGTTGATGCCTTAGATGCCCCTGCGCTTTCATCAGATTCCTTCTGTTTATTGGTTGGTGTCAAGGAATCAAGCGGCGCAGTCTTTGAGGATTCTTTTAACGGTTGCGGTAGCAATTGGTTGTCAGATTCATCAAAACTGTCAATGGCATAATCTCCCACTTCAATCACGACTTCTGGTGGATTAACGGGAACGACCATGCTGACGGCTTGCTTGATATGGGATAGGAGTTTCTTATTGACCCAATCCAAAATAAAGCCAGAAGGGGCAATTAAACGCAGGGTTTTTTCTTCTTCAACGGCCTCCAGTGGACGAATCCAAGTTGAAACTTGTTGGTTATTTAATACCGATTCGAGCTGATTTAACACTTGGGGCCAAAGAGGATTTGTCAAAATAATAATTCCAGTATGCAAGGGTGTTTGGTTTGATGGTTTATGACTCATCAAAAGAATTTAGAGTAATCAAAAATTGTAGAGAGATTATACGCTGTAAAAATGCTTTATCCTAGTCCATGCCTGTGGATAACCTGTTGAAAAAGGCTGTGGATAAAATTAGTATAAGCATAGTTAAGATTATGATTACATGACTATTTCTGTGGTTGTTAAAAATTAAAACCAAAACATTTTTATGGCTAATATAAATAACAATAGGGCAAAGGCTTTGCGCAAGGTGTTAGCGGGTAATCGATGGGTTAAACGGGCCCCTATCGGTGCAGTGAAGAAACTAGCCATGGTGATGCCAATAAAAGCTGGCCAATAGATATAGCCGGTGGTGAAATTAGGCAATTGGGTGACTTGCCAACCGCTGATCATAAATCCCAGTGTTCCTGCTGCGGCAATCGGTAAACTCACCGCCGATGAGGTGGCAATCGCAAAACGAATGGAAACATTGTGCCAAATCAAATAGGGGGTGGTTAGGGTGCCGCCGCCAATCCCCACCAAGGTGGAAAGGCAACCAATCACTGTTCCGGCACTGGATTGACCAATCAACCCCGGTAGCGTTCTTTGCGGGCTGGGTTGCATATTCAATAACAGCTTAACAGCAATCGCCGTTTCAATAATGGCAAACAGCTTGGCTAAAAAACCAGCACTGATAAGGTGTGCAATTAAACTGCCGAGCAAGCCGCCGATTACCACGCCAGGCGTGAGGGTTTTAAATAGATCCCAACGTACCGCAGATTCTTTTTGGTGTGCTTTGACCGATGCGAGAGAGGTGATGAGAATGGTTGCCATGGAGGTACCGATGGCAAGGTGAACCAAGTGTTCACCGTCCAGAAACAGCACAAATACGGTGGTTAGAACGGGCACAATAATGAGCCCACCGCCAATGCCGAGCAGGCCAGCAAAAAAGCCTGCAATCATGCCGGTAACCAAATAAAGACCGAATTCTAATAACATAAGCGGTTGGAGTGACTCCTTGGTCGGTCGTTATAATCCGGGTGCTTTCCACATGGTTTCGGTTAGGCCCGCAGTGACCAATTGTAGTTGTTCATCATAAACAGCTTGCCAACGCTGGGCGATATCTGCATAAACGGCTGTGTTGGCGGAATTGGGTTCATAAATGGTTTGCCATTGGACGATGGTTTTTGCGGCTTCGGTCAAACTGCTATAAATGCCCACCCCAACACCCGCAGCCATAGCGGCACCTAAAGCCGTGGCTTCCTTTACCACCGGAATGTGAATGCTTTTTCCCGTCACATCCGCTAAGATTTGTGGCCACAGGGACCCTTTACTGGCACCCCCTGCAAACACGAGTGTGTCACTTTGCATGCCGGAAAAAGCTTCAATATTTTTTAAATTTAAGGCTGAGACAATACAGGCATTTTCTTGTAAAGCTCGAAATAAAGCGGCTTTATTACATCGGCTCGGGTCTAAATTCAGATTAATAAAACTGGGGCTGGCGTGCATCCAATGGCCGTATTTCATGGTATCAGAGAAAATCGGTAAGATGCCATGACTGCCGACCGGAACCGACTTGGCTTGGGTTTCCAGTAGTTGATAAACATCACAGCCTTGTTGCTGAGCCTGTTGTTTTTCCAATTCACAAAAGGCATCGCGGAACCAACGCATGACAAACCCACTGAAAAAAGAAATGCCTTCGGCTTGAGATTGACCTGGCACCACATGCGGATTGACCCGGATGGAACTATCTGCTGGCGGCGGTGTCGTGGCCGGGATATTGACCACTTGTTGCCAAAAAGTACCACCCAACACGGCGGATTGTCCCAGATCAACAATACCGAGACCCGCTGCGCCCAGTTGCACATCGCCACCGCCCATCATGACCGGTGTGCCTGCTTTTAAACCAGTCGCTTTTGCCGCGGATTCCGTTACAACGCCTAACTGGGTGCCGGTTTCTAAAGTGGGGGGGAACAGACTTTCAGGGATGTCCAGTTCAGCCAAAATCGATGAAAAATTGCCCAGGCCTGGTAAAAATTGACGCTGTTCGAGGGAGAAGATGCCGCTGGTGCCGGCATTGGATGGGTCGCTGGCCAGTTCGCCAGATAATTCAGCCAAGACCCAATCACTGATCATGGTCATTTTATGCGTTTGCTCAAACAGATCAGGATGATGTTTTTTAAGCCATAGAAGACGCGGCAAAGCGCCCAGTGCAAAAGTTTGCCCTGAAGCGGCGTAAAATTCCGCTTCCAAATCGGGATAAGTTTGATGAAGCCATTTGACTTCTTCCGCCGCGCGCGCATCCACATTGGCCACCGCCCAAATCGGCTGATTGTCGGCGTTGTAAAGTACGATGCCTTCGCGCATCGAGGTGGCGGAGATGCCCTGAATTTGCTCTGCGGTTGCCTGAGCTTGTTGCATCGCTTGACGAATACAACGGCAAATTAACTGCCAATTTTGGGCGCAATCAAATTGCATGGAGTTGGCCACGCCCGGTTCAGTAATGTGATGCCATTCTTCCTGACCCACCCCCATTTGATTACCTTTCGTATCAAATAGCACCGCACGGCCAGAGCCAGTGCCTGCATCAATCGCCAATAACAGTGGTTGCATTTGGGGGTTCCTCTTGATTATTTCTATTTGGGAGAGGGAGCCAAAAGAGGCTTCTAGGCTTTTTTGAGCTTCGCCTGTTCTAATTCCCAATATTCCATTTCAAATAATTCAGCATCCGATAAGGGCGCATAACCGCCTAAATCTTGAGCACGTAGTATCGCTTCAAACGTATGGTTATTGATGTCTTGAATGATACTGACTTCTTTTTCGGTTTTGCCAAAAGCCAAACTGCCTTCGCCCTGAATAATGGCATAGTTCGGTGCGGGATTAAGACAGGTTTGCCCCGTTTCATGTTGCTCAAAATAGTGTTGATAGGCGGAGATATA
The DNA here is from genome assembly GCA_965658885.1 of Hydrogenovibrio sp. GTDB lineage: Bacteria > Pseudomonadota > Gammaproteobacteria > Thiomicrospirales > Thiomicrospiraceae > Hydrogenovibrio. The sequence continues at coordinate 2,514 of CBFHUY010000089.1, read as the reverse complement.
AGCTTGTAGTTCTTCGTCAATCAATGCCGCATCGCCGGATAAAATTAACGGTTTTTGCTTGGTGCGGATAATATGATCTGGCGTTAAGACACTGGTTTGTGCCAGTACGGATGCATCTCGTTGTGCAAACGCTTTGGCCATGGAATACGGATTGACCATTGCCAGAATGGTTTCAGGCGCTTCGGGACATTTGATGTTCGCTATGGCGCTTGTCAGTTTTGATAAATAAGATTCGGTAACGCCTTCACTCGGTAGGGGGTTTGGCAGTTGGGAGTTTTCCTGCAAATAGTTTTCAGCCAAGCCCGCTAATTCGATCATTTTATCGTAAGCGGTTTTGGCAGAGTCACTGAAGGTAAACAAGCCGTGATGCTCAAGCACCATGCCTTCGATTTTGGACCAATCAATGTTCTTGGTCTGTTCATAGACGGCTTTCGCCAAGATAAAACCAGGCATGACATAAGGTACAAATAGCACGCGATCACCATAAAGGTCTTCTAAAATGGCTTTACCATTGGGGGTATTGCTAATCGTTACCAATGCATCGGCATGAGTATGATCGACAAATTGAAAGGGAATAATGGCGTGTAAAATGGCTTCTACCGATGGGTTGGGCGCTTCGGGATTCGTCATTGCCTGTCGCTGTTGGGCGACCATATCCATATCCGATAAATGCGGTTGTTTCGCCATTTCCAGCAACGCATTCAGTTTGACTGGGGCAAAGCCTTCCGGCTCAATGGTTTCTAAATCCCAGCCAGAGCCTTTGACATATAAGATGTCTTCGCCATCAACGTTAGATTTAACAGAGGTATTACCGCCGCCATGCATCACCAAATTGGTGTCTTTTCCGAGTAGGCGGGAGGTATAAACTCGCATCTCTAAATCATTTTTGAGGGCGGCTGCTTCGGTATCATTCCAAAAATTTTCCATGCTTATGCCTCTTCTTTCACAAACGGCTGACCTGGTTCCCAATCAATATAAACGGAATCTTTTTCCGTCAAATGCGGCGCTTTAATAAAGACCGCTTTAAAAGGGGTATCGGATTCATTGCGGAAATAATGGGCTTCATTTGGGTCACATCGTAAATAGGTGCCGGGTTGAATCACCACTCTCTCACCATCCACATAAACCGCACATTCACCTTCCAACCCTAAAAAAGACTCTTCTTGGATAACATGTTTATGGCAAGGGTGATGTTCGCCAGGGGTTATCACTACTACGCCCAAATCGACATTTGGGCCAGTGGTTAAGTATTTGGGGCCGTGGGTTTCAAAACGGTATTCATGTTCGTTTTCGTGGGTCATATACATTGTTATACTCCATTGGCCAGTCCGAATTTAGCCAGTTATACGGTTAGACGTTTTATAAAGTTTACCATTTTAGTGGTGATGATAATGGATGCAAAGCATGGTATTAGTTGGCAAAATCTTCAGGTTCATAGCCGAGATTCGGCGCTAGCCACTTTTCAGTTTTTTCGATTGTCCAGCCTTTGCGCACGGCATAGTCTTCAACTTGATCTCGACCAATGGAACCAACGCCAAAATAGCGTGAATCTGGATGCGCGAAATAGGTGCCTGAAACCGCGGCCGTTGGGGTCATGGCAAAGCTTTCGGTAATCTCCAAGCCAATCGCTTCATCGGGTTTTAGCAACTCCCAAAGATTGCCTTTTTCGGTATGATCCGGGCAGGCCGGATAACCCGCTGCGGGACGAATACCTTGATAACGTTCACGAATAAGATCATCATTATTCAGTTGTTCATCCGGCGCATAACCCCATTCTTGTTTACGAACGATTTCATGCAGCGTTTCAGCAAAGGCTTCGGCTAAGCGATCAGCCAAAGCCTTCAACATAATCGAGCGATAATCGTCATGATTGGCTTCAAAGGCAGCAATATGTTCATCAATGCCAACACCGGCTGTCACCGCAAAGAAACCAATATAGTCGGCAACCCCACTGCCTTTTTCGGCAATAAAATCGGATAGACAATTATTGGCGCCCCCACGAGACTTGTCGGCTTGTTGACGTAAATGATGGAAGGTATCAATGACTTCGGAACGCGATTCATCGGTATAGATTTCAATATCATCGCCTACGCGGTTAGCAGGATAAAAGCCATAAACCGCCTTGGCGGTCAGCCATTTTTCATCAACAATTTGTTGCAACATTTCTTGGGCATCGGCAAACAGTTTACGAGCTTCTTCGCCCACCACCTTGTCATCTAAAATGCGTGGATAAAGGCCGTGTAGTTCCCAAGATTGGAAAAATGGTGACCAATCAATGCGTTTCACCAATTCAGATAAGGGGAAATCATTAAGCACTTTGTTGCCGAAGAAACTGGGTTTAACAGGGGTGTAATTTGACCAGGCCTGGGCATTTAACGCCGGGTTTTGGCGTGCTTGTTTAATGGAAACACGTTTCACCATTTTGGCACGCGCCTTACGATCTTCCCGCACCTTTTCATATTCAGCTTTGATTTTAGCGGCAAACTCAGCTTTTTTATCTCGTGAAATCAAGTT
>CBFHUY010000088.1:6510-7329 GCA_965658885.1 Hydrogenovibrio sp. | reverse complement strand
AAGAGCCTTTATCAAACCGATGCGTTACCGTATTAGCGATTGAAAACAGATTATTTATAAATACATTAAAAAAGTGACGGGCATCAATTTGTCTAAAATGTTGATCATAAAATTTAAATAAGCGGTGACGTAAAAAGTAAAACAGGATGCCGCCTGTTAATGCGATTAAACTCATAATGAGAGCGGGTGTAAAGCCATGCCAAATCGCCAAACTATATTGCGGTGGCGGAGTTTGTAATGTTCCAGTGACTGCTATTTCTAATAAAGGGGCGACCGTTAAATTTGGAAAAATACCAACGGCTAAACAGATAATCACCAGTAAATCGACGGGAATTTTCATAAAACGCGGCGGTTCATGCGGTATCTTTGGCAAATTAATGGGTTCACCATTAAAGAATACATCGTGGATAAATCGAATTGAATAGGCAACCGAAAGCACCCCCCCAATCGTTACTAAAATGGGAATCATCCAGGCAGAATGGGATGCTTGACTGGCTGTAACAGCTTGTTCAAAAAACATTTCTTTACTTAAAAACCCATTTAATAATGGAACGCCGGCCATTGCAGCCGATGCAATAATGGCTAAAAAGGCGGTATGCGGCATATATTTGATTAAACCATTTAATTTTCGCATGTCGCGCGATCCGGTTTCATGATCGATAATGCCAGCAACCATAAATAATGAGGCTTTAAACGTCGCGTGGTTAATAATATGAAAAATCGCTGCGACAGCCGCCATTTGGGTACCAAACCCAAATAATAGCGTGATTAACCCAAGATGACTGATGGTGGAGTAAGCCAATAGTCCTTTTAAATCAT
>CBFHUY010000088.1:0-6479 GCA_965658885.1 Hydrogenovibrio sp. | reverse complement strand
GTTTAAAAAAGGCGGTATAAGCGCCAATAATAAGGGTAATCATGCCAGCACCCCCAACTAACCAAGACCATTCAGGGGTTCCGGATAAAATTGGGAAAAAACGTGCTAATAAGAAAATCCCAGCTTTAACCATGGTTGCCGAGTGCAGATAGGCTGAAACCGGAGTTGGTGCCGCCATCGCATGGGGTAACCAAAAATGAAAAGGAAATTGTGCAGATTTGGTGAAAACCCCTAATAAAATCAACCCTAAAATCGGCAAATAGAGAGGACTATTTCGCACCAAATCACCGGATGCTAAAACATCGGTTAATTGATAACTGCCAACAACTTCCCCTAATAGCAATACGCCCGCTAATAGCGCTAAGCCTCCTGCGCCAGTTATGGCCAATGCCATTCTGGCACCTTGTCGTGCTTCTTTGCGATGTTGCCAATAGCTGATTAATAAAAAAGATGTGATGGAGGTCAATTCCCAAAAAACCACCAACTGAATTAGGTTTTCGGATAAGACTATGCCAAGCATAGAGCCCATAAACATTAATAAATAGGCAAAGAAACGTCCCATTGAATCTTTGGCAGCTAAATAATAACGGGCATAAAAAATAACCAAAATCCCAATCACTAAAATCAGTAAAGCAAACAGCAGTGCTAAGCCATCTAAGCGAAAAGAAAAATACAGTCCAATAGTGGGAATCCAATCCCAGCTTTGCAAAATAGTTTGACCAGAAAAGACTTGATAAGCGGAAGGAATTAATATAACTAAAGCGCTGAGGGCAATAAAACCACTAACCCAAGCAGCGGCTAAACGATTGAATCGGGCAGACCAAGCAGCAAAGATTGCACCGATAAAGGGCAGCAAAACAACGAATGGCAAATTGAAAGCCAATAAATTCATAATTTTTGGTAATCTCTATAAAAGGTTTTTATAAGGCGTAAAGATACCGATAAACTCCCATTTAGTCAATGTTTTAGCAGATTTTGATGGATAATTAAATTCCTCTTTTAAGTAGATTCGGTTACGATTAAAAGTTAACTGGAAAGGATTACGATAAGCCTATGCAACACATTAAATCAGTTTCGTTATTTGCGTTGTTACTCATCTTTGTGAGTCAAAGTTTTGCCGCGGATGACTATACCGTTCAATTGGATTGGACTACGATGATTATGACGTTATTGGGCGGCTTAGCCTTATTCCTTTTTGGATTAGATTTACTCATTAAAGGTTTGTTAACCGTTGCTGGCGAACAAATGAAAAACCTACTGAGTAAACTGACCGTCAATCGAATTTCAGGAGCCTTATCCGGAACGCTTGTTACGGCAGTCATTCAATCCTCATCTGTGACCACAGTTTTGGTGGTGGGATTTGTTTCAGCTGGGCTGATGACGGTAACCCAAGCCGCCAGTGTCATTATGGGTGCGAATTTGGGGACGACCATAACAGCGCAAATAGTGGCTTTTAAAATTACCAAACTGGCATTGCTTATGATCGCAGTGGGTTTTACCGTACAGTTTTTCGCTAAACGTAGCAAAATTCGTCATATTGGCGAATTGATCTTAGGATTAGGGTTGATTTTCTTTGGTATGAATTTAATGAGTGAAGGGATGGCACCGCTTCGCTCTTATGAACCCTTTTTGAATCTCATGATTCAAATGCAAAATCCCTTCTATGGCATCTTAGCTGGCATGATTTTTACCGCTTTAGTGCAATCTTCGTCCGCCACTATTGGGATCGTGATTGTTATGGCCGGTAATGGCTTTTTAACGCTACCAGCAGGGATAGCGCTATCAATGGGTGCTGATATAGGCACTTGTGTCACCGCCATGTTAGCGGCTATTGGCAAATCGCGGGATGCGGTACGTTCTGCGTTAATTCACGTTGGATTTAATATTTTAGGGGTCTTAATTTGGTTGCCGTTTATTGGTGCCTTAGCCGCCCTTTCTGTTTGGATTTCTCATTCAACACCCGTTGATATAGCCACTATGCAAACGTTGGCTGAAAATACGCCGCGAGAAATTGCCAATGCCAATACGCTATTTAAGCTAAGTGCGTTAATTTTATTCCTACCGATGATTTCACTATTTGTATGGGTCGTTTATAAGTTTGTGCCAGTGAATGAAACGGAAAAAAATCAAACCGACATTAAGCCGCAATTTTTAGATGATTCTTTATTAAAAGCTCCTGAGTTAGCGATGGAAGCGGTACTGATGGAATTGAATAACTTTCGGGATAAATTTATTCGATTCTTTAAAAGAAGCACGGATAGTAAAGAGTTTATTAACTTAAATCGTATTACGATTGAAGATACCTATTTAGGCAGATTAAAACGATATCAAGGAGAAATTTTATTTTATTTGGGCAAAATTAGCCGAGCAGATTTAGATGAGAAGCTTCAAGTCCGCTATACCCAATTGATTAGTGCGGTGAATATTATCGAATCAATGATTGAGTCAATAGAAGCGGGGATTCTCCAAGCGAAACATCAGGCTTTTGAAAATAAAATTCAACCCAGTCCAACCATGATTAATTTACTGGGTGATTTAGCAAAAGAGGTTGGTCATGGTATGGATCACGCCTTATTATCTTTAATAGAAAAAGATCAGGAGAAAGCATTGGTGGTGCTATCCGTTAAATCAAAAATAGATCATCTAATTCAAACGGCTTTAGAACACCAAACGCGTAATTTTAAAGCTGATGCTCAACGTATGATGATTTTTAGATTGGAGATGCAAATGGTGGATGCGTTTAAACGCTTGCACACCTTATCAAAACGGATTGCTCGTTATCAGCTAGCACAGGAAAATAAAGGGTAGAGGTAGCACTCTTGGGTAAAAGCCCAATTTTTTCGGATTATGGTTTTTTTGGAAATCATATTGGTTATATCGCTTAGAGTGCGTTAAAGAGTCTGAGGTTGAGTTATTTTAGAATGAATGATTTCCACAATCATGAATGGGTAGCAGGCTAATATGAATCAAGATAATCAGTGGCTGCAAAAACAACATTTGCAACTGGTGTTAGACAATACGCTTGTCAGTGGCTTAGGCAATATTGCAGTGGCATTGCTTCTCTGCTTAATGTTGTTTGGAAAAGTCGATACGGTCAATTTATTCATTTGGCTTGGCTTTATGATGGGGATTAATGGGTTAAGAATCTATCAAGGCCAAAATTTTAAGCATCAGCTGCTTGAATCCAATACGTTTAAGATTCAACGTCAATATTTATATTGGATCGCGCTATCTGGTTTGGGTTGGTTATTCGTCACCCTATTGTTTTTTGATACCAATGATATTGAAATTCAGGCAATTCTAGCCATTATGATTGCGGGCATTTCAGCTGGAAGTGTTGCAACGCTTTCACCTATTAAATCCTATTTCTTAACCTTTTTAACACTCTCTGTCTTGCCTTTGGTGGTCAGCTTTATTTTATTGTTTGATCAGCATGGCCTGTTATTTGCCATAGTGATTGGCTTTTATATGCTACTCATCCAACAGGCTGCGCGAAAATATCGCCATGCAATTCAACAGGCATTTGAATTACACCTTTCTAATCAAGCGTTGATTGTGGAGTTAGAAAATGCCAAGCAAACGGCGGAAGAATCAAACCGTTTAAAAGGGGAATTTCTAGCCAATATGAGTCATGAAATCCGAACACCAATGAATGGTGTTTTAGGGATGACTCAACTGTTAATGGATTCAGAATTACACCCACAACAGCAGGAATTAGCCGATTCTGTCAAACAAAGTGCTGAGTCGTTATTGGAAATTATTAATGATATTTTAGATTTTTCCAAAATTGAAGCTGGCAAATTGGAACTGCATTATGAAACCGTCCAACTGTTACCCTTTCTAGATAAAACCATTGATATGGTGGCGGCAGCGGCACAATCTAAGTCATTATATTTACAGTATTTTATTACACCTGAGGCACCAAGCGCTATTAATATTGATGCTGTGCGCCTGCGACAAGTGTTATTAAACTTGCTGGGAAATGCGATTAAGTTTACCGATAAAGGTTCAGTGATTCTTCGAGTTTCTGTGTCGGAATCCGATTCTGAAACCCTATTATTTGAGGTTGAAGATACCGGTCCTGGCATTACAGAACAGGGTTTAAAGAAGCTATTTGATGCTTTTACTCAGGTCGATGGTTCACACACAAGAGTGCATGGTGGTACAGGACTTGGATTAGCCATTAGCCAAAGTATATTACGCCTGTTTAATTCGGAAATTAGGGTGAATACGCGTTATCAAGTTAAGGATTCGGGTTCCGTTTTTTATTTTAATTTACCCTGTGAATGGGTTAATACTTCACCGTGTTTAACATCCTTCACACCAGCGCAAAGTCTAATATGGGTAAATCAATATGGTGATTTTATCGCTGACTGGCAGCAATGGTTTAGTCAGCTAGCCGTAAAAGTTCGCTTTGTTGACTTGATGACTTTGAGTGAAGAATCCGAGCATCTCACAGCCCAAACGACTATTTGGATTGAGCTGTCGGTCATTGAGCAACAAGATGTCGATGTCTTTAGTTTGTTGAATGATTTGCAAAACCAACTGCCAAGCTTTAGCTTACTTTTGACCTACCCACAAGCGATGAAATGGCAGACGACAATTGAAAAACTCGGTATAAAAACCCGCTTATTGCCGATTAAGTTGGGTGATTTGTCGCACTGGATCCAGTCCAAAAACCCGGTCAATCAGATTATAAATAAGAGTGTCAATTCGCCTGATTATCCTCAAATCCCTACTGCTCGGGCATTGGTGGTTGAAGATAATATTGTTAATCAAAAATTAGCAACGGCCTTACTCAAAAAAATGTCAATCAATTGTGATCTTGCCAACAATGGTGTTGAAGCCTTGCAACAACTTGCAGAAAAACCATATGATTTGGTGTTTATGGATTGTCAAATGCCCTTAATGGATGGCTATGAAGCCACTCGAGCATTGCGATCAAGCGATTCAATCAATGCAAAAACGCCCGTGATTGCACTGACAGCAAATGCGATGAAAGGCGATCAACAGGCATGTTTTGATGCGGGAATGGATGATTATTTAGCCAAACCGATTGACCGAGCTTTATTAGTTGAAAAATGCCAATATTGGTTAAAAAATACTCTCTAAAGCTCTGTCGACAAATGTGGGCGAACAAAATGTTCTGCTTGGGTCATTTCGCCATTTGCATGGTCGCTCGGATGGATTTCAAATTGGGTGAAATGGCCATCCGGTTGGTCGATTAAGTCTTTCGCTACTTTTTTTAAATAGTTAGAATCATTATGCTTGGTTTTGAAAACCAAGTTATGTTTTCCGGATACCTTCAATACATAGTGAGACGGTTCAAAACCCAGATTTTTCATGATTAAGAGCCTTGAATGGTAATGACGATTTCGCGATGAAATCGTCCTGTGCGATGTTCATATAAAAACAACCCTTGCCAGGTGCCCATATTTAAACAGCCGTGACTGACTGGAAGGGTGTGACTGGTTTCGGTTAACAAAGTGCGTAGGTGCCCAGACATATCATCTGGTCCTTCATCCCGATGCTGAAAGTCCGCATCGCCATCTGGGATATGTTTCTGTAGCCAATTTTCAATATCCACTCTCACGGTTGGATCGGCGTTTTCGGTAATAATTAACGAAGCTGAGGTGTGTTGACAAAAGACATGACAAAGCCCAGTGGTGATTTCAGATTCAGCAATCACACGATTGACTTCATCGGTGATATTAAAAGTTCCCCGATTTGGGCTGTGAAAGGTTAGGGTGCTTTGAAACGTTTTCATTTGAACCTCAAGTTTGTGTGTGTTGATGGTAGCGCCAACAGCTGGTCAGATGATCATTCACCAAGCCCACTGCTTGCATATAAGCATAAATAATGGTTGAGCCCACAAAGGACATGCCACGTTTTTTTAAATCCTTCGCAATCGCATCGCTGATAGGCGTTGTTGTAGGGACTTCTTCGGCTGTTTGCCAGTGGTTGATAATGGGCTGGCCATCAACAAACTGCCAAAGGTAACTTGCAAAACTGCCAAACGACTTTTGAATTTGTAAGAATACCTGTGCATTGTTACGGGCAGATAATATTTTTAAGCGATTGCGAATGATTTTTGGATTTTGGCGCAAATTCTCTAATTCATCATCGGTCATATCAGCAACCAAATCAGGTTTAAATTGATAAAAAGCTTGTCGATAACCTTCGCGTTTTTTTAACACGGTTTCCCAGTTTAATCCGGCTTGCGCGCCTTCTAAGATTAGCATTTCAAACAATTTTTGATCATCATAAACCGGAATACCCCATTCGTGATCATGGTAATTTGCATAGGTTTCATGACCCGGTTGATTGCCAAAACATCGGTTTTTAGTGATTTGTTCCATAATTCATGTGGTTATTAATGAATAAGCTATTAATCGAGCATAGAATCATTTATTATCATCCAGTTAAGTTTATTGGGGTGAAGTTTGTTGACGCACTTTAGCGTTTTGAAAACAGGAGCA
>CBFHUY010000087.1:0-7502 GCA_965658885.1 Hydrogenovibrio sp. | reverse complement strand
TTGACTGGATTGCGTACCGGCTGGAATTTTTAAATTGGCACGACCGGTAAGCGTCGGTACATCAATAGAGCCACCCAACGCGGCTGTTGCAAAGGATAACGGCATTTCACAGAATAAAGTATTGCCATCCCGCTTAAAGATAGCATGTTCTTTAACGCGAATACGAACATAAAGATCGCCATGGGGTGCGCCCGGCTCGCCCGCCTCACCTTCTCCTTGAAGACGGATACGGTCGCCCGTGTCCACCCCTGCAGGAATTTTAACAGTGAGTGTTTTATGGCTGTGTTGATAGCCTTCACCACGACAAACTTTACAGGGGTTCTTAATAATTTTTCCGGTTCCATGACAATTTGGACAAGCTCTTGAGACGGCAAAGAACCCTTGCTGAACCCTCACTTGTCCAGCGCCTTGACAGGTCGGACAAGTATGAACATCGGAGCCAGGCTCTGCACCGTGTCCATCGCAGTGTTCACACACTTCTTTGGTCGGAATGCGAATATCAACACTGGTGCCCGCCACGGCATCTTCTAATGAAATATCCAGTTCATATTGCAAATCATCACCGGGTTGCGGGCCACGGCGTCCACCGCCGAAGCCGCCGCCAAAGATATCGCCAAAGATATCACTAAAGTCGGCAAAACCGCCACCACCAAAACCGCCTTGTCCGGCACTCCCATCAACGCCTGCATGACCAAATTGGTCATAGGCTTGACGCTTTTGCGAATCAGACAATATCTCATAAGCCTCTGACGCTTCTTTAAACTTATCTTCGGCGTCTTTATTATCGGGGTTACGATCAGGGTGATAGCGCATCGCCAGCTTGCGATAGGCTTTCTTAATTTCTCCCTCGGAAGCGGTTTTCGACACGCCTAGAATTTCGTAATAATCTCTTTTACTCATAGTCACTTTAAGTCTTTTTTTAAATTAGTATTCAAAAAAGCCGTTATTTCAGCCAGGCCTGGCTGTTTTATCCACGAACCTTTTGAATGCTAACTCTTTGATTGCATTTTGATTTGGGCATTGCCAAGAACAGAAACGGGCAACCCTAAAGAATTGCCCGAATTATACCGATTTTAACAATCTATCTTCGCTTATTTGTCGACAGACACTGCCGACTCAGCGTTATTTCTTGTCGTCATCTTTCACTTCTTCAAACTCTGCATCGACGATATCATCGTCTTCAGCCTTGCTTGAACCTTGCTGTTCAGCCGCACCAGCATCCGCACCCGGTTGTTGTGCATAAGCTTTTTCAGCTAATTTCTGGCTGGCCGTGGCAAGCGCTTGTGACTTCTCATCAATCGCTTCCTTGCTGTCACCTTTAATCGCTTCTTCCAAGTCCGCAATTGCTTTTTCAATCGCTTCTTTTTCTGACGCTTCAACAGAATCACCCTGTTCATTCAGTAGCTTTTGCGTACCGTGAATCATGGCATCCGCTTGGTTACGCGTTTCAACCAGTTCTTTCAACTTGGCATCTTCCGCAGCATGGGCTTCAGCATCTTTCACCATGGCTTCAATTTCTTCTTCTGATAAACCAGAAGAGGCTTGAATGGTGATATGTTGTTCTTTATTGGTTGCCTTATCTTTGGCTGACACATTCAAAATCCCGTTGGCATCAATATCGAAGGTCACTTCGATTTGTGGCGTACCACGTGGTGCAGGTGGAATTTCATCTAGGTTAAATTGTCCCAAAGACTTGTTGCCTGACGACATTTCACGCTCACCTTGTAACACATGAATGGTCACCGCTGACTGATTATCTTCCGCCGTCGAGAAGGTCTGAGACTTACGCGTTGGGATGGTGGTGTTTTTCTCAATCAACTTCGTCATCACACCGCCCATGGTTTCAATCCCAAGCGATAAAGGCGTAACATCTAACAACAACACATCATTAACATCACCAGAAAGCACCCCGCCTTGAATCGCAGCACCCATTGCCACGGCTTCATCTGGGTTCACATCTTTACGAGGTTCTTTACCAAAGAATTCTTTAACAGCCGCTTGAACCATAGGGACACGCGTTGAACCACCCACCAAGATAACATCGTCAATTTCAGAAGCAGACAAACCTGCATCTTTCAAAGCCGTTTTACAAGGATCGATTGAACGTTGTACCAACCCTTCGATCAACGATTCGAACTTGGCGCGCGTGATTTTCATATTCAAATGCTTCGGCCCTGTGGCATCTGCAGTCACATACGGCAAGTTAATATCCGTCTGCTCACGAGAAGACAATTCAACTTTTGCCTTTTCAGCGGCTTCACGGACACGCTGTAGTGCCAATTTATCCAGCTTTAAATCAACGTTTTGGTCTTTTTTAAATTCCGTCGCAATATAATCAACAATGACATTATCAAAGTCTTCCCCACCGAGGAAGGTGTCCCCATTGGTTGATAACACTTCAACTTGCTTTTCGCCATCCATGTCGGCCACTTCGATAATGGAAATATCAAAAGTCCCACCCCCTAAGTCATAAACCGCAATTTTGCTATCAGCTTTAACCTTATCCATACCATAAGCCAAGGCTGCAGCCGTTGGCTCATTGATAATACGCTTAACTTCTAGGCCTGCGATTTTACCGGCATCTTTGGTCGCTTGACGTTGTGAATCGTTAAAATAAGCAGGTACGGTAATTACGGCTTCGGTCACTTCATGACCTAGATAATCTTCAGCCGTTTTCTTCATTTTCATGAGCGTACGAGCAGAAACTTCTTGTGGAGATAGTTTTTTATCGCCCACTTGCACCCAAGCATCCCCATTATCGGCCGCAATGATTTTGTATGAAACCATGTCTTTATCTTTGGCAACAACCGCATCATCCGCACGACGACCGATTAAACGCTTGATTGCAAACAAGGTGTTTTCTGGGTTGGTGACCGCTTGACGCTTAGCTGAATCCCCAACTAAAACCTCACCATCTTCTGCATAAGCCACGATTGAAGGGGTTGTTCTAACGCCTTCGGCATTAGGAATTACTTTGGTTTCTTTACCTTCCATTACCGCCACACATGAGTTGGTGGTTCCTAGGTCAATCCCGATAATTTTTGCCATTTTTTACTCTCCAAATAATCTGTGCCGGTTATCATCATAACCCGCGATTTTAAACTAAATTAATACGTTGCCTTCTATATAAGGCGGTCTTGGTCAGATTCAAGTCCTAACCAAAACTTTTTTAATAATTATTGCGCAACAATCACTCGAGCAGGTCGCACCAAACGCTCATTTAACAAATAGCCTTTTTGGAAAACTTCCATCACCATCTGTGAATCATGGTCAGGAGAAGGCACCATTGTCATGGCTTCATGCAACTGAGGATCAAATTTCTCACCCTCTGGGTTCACTCTTTCGACATTAAACTTTTGTAATACATCCAAGAATTGCTTAAAGGTGATATCGAGACCTTCTCGAATACTTTCGGCAGACGCATCTTCTTTTGCCGCAGCATCTAAGCCCATTTCCATTGAATCTAAAACAGGCAACAACTCATTTACAAATTTTTCCAGTGCAAACTTATGGGCACTTTCAACATCAATACGCGTACGGCGTTTTAGGTTTTCCATATCGGCCATGGTGCGTAGAGCCAACTCTTTTTGCGACTCAGCTTCTTGCTTTGCTTCCGCCAGCATGGCCTCTAAATCATGTTCAACGGCATCTTCCGCTTGCTGCGTTTCAGCAGAAACACCTTCCTCTTGAGTCGGATCCACACCTTCTTGCTCAGGTTTTGCGTTTGATGGATCTTGTTCTGTCTTACTTTTAGCCATATTCAGCTTCTCCGGATAATCATTTAAAGTCAGGGGGTATATAGGGACACATTGCAAGCTTTCAAGCAATCTGCGATTTTTTTTGAAAAAAACTGACCAGGCCTGGTCAATTTCATAGAGATTGCGCTAGGAACTCGCCAAGATCACGCCTTATTTATTCAGTAAAGAACTGAGAATGCGAGCCGTCATATCAACCCTAGGCACAATTTTGTCATAAGCCATTCGACTCGGCCCAACTACACCCAGAACTCCAAGCACTTGCCCTTCTCGCTCATAAGGTGTGGTAATCACACTGCAATTTTGATAACTCTCGTGACCACATTCTTGACCGATAAAAATCTGCACGCCTTTGGCCTGCATACTCTTATTTAACAGCGCCAATAAATCGGAATGCTCTTCAAAAGAATGAAATAATGCTTTTAATTTTTGTGCATCGGCTAATTCAGCGTAGTCCAATAAATTACTTTTGCCAGACACAAAATAGGGTTTGGTATTCTGCAGGCTCTTATCAATCACATCATCGGCGGCTTCCACCACGGACAACATCAGCTGATCCATCGATTGGCGTAATTGATCCATTCGCTCCACCAGCATCTGCTTCACATCCGACACATGATTGCCGGCAAAATGCTGATTCAGGTAGTTCGCGGCTTGCAATAAATGCGACTCTGAAACGGGTTCATCAAACTCAATCACACGATTTTGAACATCTTTATCATTCAGAACCAGCACCACCAAAACGCGTCGTTCGCCTAGCTTGACAAAATCAATGTGACGCAACACTTCTTGCTGTTGATTGGGCAGCATAACCAAACTCGCCATGCCCGTTAAACCAGACAGAATTTGAGAGGCAGACCCGAGCAACTCTTTCTGAGAGTGCGCCTCGGTAAAGCCGCTTTCGATCTGCTGTTGAAGCGATTGCTGCAACGGCTGCACGGTTAAAATAGAATCCACAAAAAAACGAATTCCTGATTCAGTGGGCACCCTGCCAGCAGACGTGTGTGGCGAATGAATTAACCCCAATCGTTCCAAGTCCGCCATCACATTACGGATGGTTGCCGAACTCACCCCCACATCAGGCAATTTGGCTAAAACGGATGAACCGACAGGCTTACCATCATTTAGGTATAATGCCATCAAATGTTTGAACAATAATTGGGATCTTTCGTTTAGCGTCATAAAATTGGTTTCAGGTTTTGAATTGGGTTAGCATTTAACAAACAGCTGTCGGCATCCACAAACTTGAATGGTTCAACAGCTGCTATGTTATATAGCCACAAACCCTTTTTTTCAAGAGCTAAGTTAAAAATCGTTTGACCCCATTTTGATCCCCCTTTTCTGCAGTAAGGATAAAACACATGTTCGAGAAAATCGGCATTTTTGGAAAATACAATGGCATTCAGTCTTGGGAACTCATTGACAAACTGATTGTCTATTTTCAGAAAAAACACAAAACCGTTATTTTAGATCAACGCTCTTGTCGAGACTTTCCGATTGAACGCTACGGCATTGATCGCTTAGAGCGTGAGCAACTGCTCCCGCAAATTGATCTTGCCATTGTGGTTGGCGGTGACGGCACTTTTTTAGATGTTGCCAGAACCGTGGTCGATTTTAAAATTCCGTTGCTCGGGATCAACCTGGGGCGTCTCGGTTTTCTAACCGACGTTTCGCCCGATACCATGTTTATTACCTTAGATGAAGTCTTAGATGGTGATTATCAATGTGAGCAAAGAATGTTGTTGAACGTAAAAGTTCAATTAGAAGGCAAAACCTTGTTTAATGAAGTCGCCTTTAACGATGTGGTGTTGCACAAAAATGATTCGCCGCGGATGATTGAATTTGAAACCTTTATCGACAAACGGTTTTTAAACAGCCAGCGCTCTGATGGGCTTATTATTGCGACCCCAACCGGTTCAACTGCCTATTCGCTTTCTGCGGGCGGGCCGATTGTCGATCCAGAACTGAATGCGATGACATTAGTGTCCATTAACCCACACACCATGAGTACGCGTCCGGTCGTCGTCTCAGGTGACAGTGAGATTTACATTCACCCCCACGACAATTGCAGTGGCACCGCGTCCATTATTTGCGATGGTCAACTGTCTTTCCAGATTGAAGCCAATCATGAAACCACCATTACGCGCCATGCTAACTTTATTAAAATGATTCACCCCAAAAATCACGACCACTTTAAGTTGCTACGTGCCAAATTAAAATGGGGTAAAAAGCTTTAAACCCAAGCAGATTGGCATACAATAAGGCACTAAAAACCACCAGGCCTGGCCAAAATTCATTGAGATTAATTGAGAAAACCATGTTACAAGAACTCTCTATTCAAAACCTCGCACTCATCCAATCGTTACAACTGCAATTCAATAAAGGTTTTACCACCCTCACTGGTGAAACCGGTGCCGGTAAATCCATTTTATTGGATGCACTCGGCTTGGCATTGGGTGAAAGAGCGGATAGCAGTCTGGTACGACATGGCACCAACAAAGCGGATGTCACGGCCGATTTTGACATTACCGAATTGCCGAAAGTACAAACCTGGTTAATCGATAATGAACTCGAAGAAGAACACAGCTGTTTATTGCGCCGCACCCTCAGCGCCGAAGGACGATCCAAAGCCTATATCAATGGCCGACCCGCTTCCGTCAGTCAACTCAAACAACTCAGCAGCTTGCTCATCGACATTCACGGTCAGCACGAACATCAGTCGCTAATGCACACATCCAAACAACTGGAATTGCTCGATGCCTATGCCCAACACCCAAACTTGTTAGCTGCTACTGACGAAAGTTACCAGGCCTGGCAACAATTAAACCAAACGTTACAAGCCCGTCTAGCGGATCAATCGGATCGCCAAAGTCGGATTGAACTGCTCGCGTTTCAACAACAAGAATTTGATCGCATTCAACCGCAAGACGGTGAATTTGAAATGCTGTCCGAAGAGCAAAACACCCTGTCTCATGCCAGTGAAATCAAACAGGCTGTTTACAACGCCTATGAACAGCTTGAAGGTGACAATGGCATTGTTGAACAACTGAGCCAAGCCATGTCTGAGCTAAGTAAAGCCAGTGAATACAGCCCACAATTGGCAGAAGCCCTGCAACAACTGGAATCCATCCAAATTGATGCGCAAGCGGTTGCCGACGACATTCAACGCCAAAATAATCAAGTCACGCTAGATCCAGACAGACTTCAACAGGTGGACGAACGACTTTCCGAGTTGTTTGGTCTGGCCAAAAAGTACCTATTAGATCCAGAGGCCTTAACCCAAAAGCATCAAGAAATTAGCGCTGAACTCGCGTCCTTAAATAATGAAGATGCGTCGCTGGAGCAACTCCAACTGGAAATTGACCAGGCCTGGCAAGCCTTTATTGACAGCGCACAAGCACTCAGTCAATCACGCCAAACTGCAGCGCAAAAACTGAGCGCCACCGTCACCCAAGCCATGCAAACGCTGGGGATGCCACATGGACAGTTTGACATTAGCCTAAGTGAAGCGACCAAACCATCGCGTTTGGGACAAGATCAAGTGCAATTTAATGTCACCGCCAATAAAGGCCAACCGTTACAACCCTTGTCCAAAGTAGCATCGGGCGGCGAACTGTCTCGCATCAGCCTGGCCATTCAAGTGGCCAGTGCCGAAGTGGCCAGTTTACCGTCAATGATTTTTGATGAAGTTGATGTCGGCATCGGCGGTGGGATTGCCGAAGTGGTGGGGCAAAAAATGCAACAATT
>CBFHUY010000086.1:0-7508 GCA_965658885.1 Hydrogenovibrio sp. | reverse complement strand
ATCGGTCTCTCAATTCAAAGTTCAGACACCCTTAGGGTTCAATCGCTAAAGAAGCCTTTTCAAAGGTTGCAGAAATCAAGATTTGCACACGACGATTTTGCGCTTTACCTTGAAGACTGCCATTATGAACTTTGGGACGGAACTCACCATAACCCGCCATACTAAATAACGATTGATCAAGCTCACTGGCATTAAACAATATCTGCATCACCGCTTGAGCGCGCATGGTACTGAGAAACCAGTTATTCCGTAATGCAGAATTCGGGTCAATGGCATCACTATCCGTATGCCCTTCAATAGCGATTTCCGGCCGCCAGACCAGATCGTCGGATTCCATATAATTTTGAACATAAACCGGCATTTCACTCGGTTGTATCTTAAAGAGCCCCATCGTTCTGAGCCGCTTACCAACCCGATTTAATTCGGCTTCAAATGCAGGCGAAGGCTCATACCCCCCTTTCAAGAACGCATTGGGGTTATTAACATTAATCATTGCGCCCTGCAATTGATAATCGATTTCGACAAACTGAGCACTTTGCATTTCGTCTGCTAGGCCGTCATACACCATTTTTAATTGAATATCGCTCCAGCGTTGCACCTTCGTGATTTCCCCTTTATTCAATACGATCATCATAATGAAAAAAGTAATCAATAAGGTGAGTACATCTCCAAATGAAAATAACCAAGCAGACCGTGCCTTTTCAGATCTAACCGTTGACATCGTCTATCGCCTCTGGAATGACTTGTGGCACGATATAAATTTCAACTCGACGGTTTTCTGCGGCAAAGGGATCCTGCGGGTTCAAGGGGTAGAAAGGGCCGTAACCGGCTATCGCAAATTGCCGGCTCGGAAGTTGTGTGTAGATCCTAAGCAACTCCATAATGGCATAGGCTCGTAACGCACTCAACTCGTAGTTGGATCGATACATCCCTGCACCCGTCATGGGATTGGCATCCGTATGTCCTTCAACACGAACCGTCACAACAAAATCATCGCCCGGCTCTCGTAAGGTCGCAACCCAATTTGGATAACGTTGCTGAACCGTCTCCAGTTGCAATCGATTGAGCAATTCGACTAGGCGATTGACATAAGGCATATAACGAGGATTCACCCTAGCTCTCGCAGACATAAATAACGGTGTTTCTTCAAAAACGTCTGAGGCAATCGTCAACCGAATCCCTTTGGTCAGCGTATTTTCCGTATTCAGCCAACTCAGCCCCATGCGCTCTTTTTCAAAATTAATTTCTTGATAAAGACTGTTAACAAGACGTTGATAGTCCCGTTTTTTGGCATTGGTTTCAACTTCAATCATTGCGACGATCAGCACAAAAAAGGCTAACAGGGCAGTAAACAAGGCTACAAAAACCAGTTGCCACGATTTATTGCGACGTAGCTGTCTAAGCGCCTGACCCTCTTGTGATTGAATAATATCTTGCGCTTTCATCGGCGCCTCACCTAGGCCGCATCAGCCAGTTTTTGTTTGGTTTTTTCATTTAAAAAGGCCATCATGCTTTCTCTTAACAGCAGTGGCGATTGCTCTTGTTTTAAACCCAAGACCCCAAAAATCAAAATTTCGTTTTTGAATATTTCCGCATCAGACAAGACCTTCAACTTGCCTGCGGTAGGAATGAATACAAAGTTTGCGAATAACACGCCGTAAAAGGTGGTAACCAGCGCCAACCCCATCCCTTGCAACAAGTTAGCAAGCATATTATCGGTTCCCCCCGAAAAGGCGGTCGGGTCCGTCGGAGCCATTTGAGCGGTCATCATCATAATCAGCCCCATTACCGTTCCCATCATGCCAAAGGCAGGCGCATAAGCGGCCATATTATTAAACATATCCTGGCAAGTCAGATGACGCAGTCGCATCGAATTTAAACGATTTTCTAAACTATTACGGAGCAGATCAATATCACGATAAACCATCATCTCTGAAATCGAAAACCGCAGGAAAGGATCAGAAAGCAAGTCAATTTCACGCTCAACGCCTAAAATGCCTTTTTTCTGGACGATATGACTTAAATAGAGAATTTGCTCAATGGCTTCATTATCGGAAGGCGGTTCTGAAAAAAAGATTTTACCCAAACCATTAAACGCACAACCCATTTGACTTAGAGGATAATTGATAAAGGTTGCCGCAAAGGTGCCACCCAGCACCACCAACAATCCCTGCCAATTAAAAAAGGCCATGAGTATCTGACCTTTTTCAAAGTCAAACATACTCATACCAACAATAATCAGTCCTAAAATGACGCCAATAAAGGTTGCCAATTTACTCATTTATCATCACAGTGCTTTTGCCGACTTAAACAACCTCCTTTTTAGAAGGTTTATGGGGCGCAAACAACCATTCCTCTGTTTTTTGATTAATTTCTGCAACCGATAAGGTTGCCACATCCAGTGGTGGACTGATATAAACATCAATCGTTCCTGGTTTTTTTATAAAACTATTTTTAGGCCAACAACTGCCGGCATTATGTGCAACCAAGTAAACGGGGGCCAACGCTTTTTTTGCCAACATGGCGCCACCGGACTTAATGTCGCCCGGCACCCCCGCAGGCATTCGCGTCCCTTCGGGGAAGATGACGACCCACACATGATCGTCAATCCTTTGACAGCCTTCTGTGACCACTTGCTTAATCGCCTTGCGACCAGCGTTTCGATCAATCGCAATCGGACTCAGCATCGCCAGCCCCCAACCAAAAAAAGGAATTTTGAGCAGTTCCTTTTTCAAAACGAAGGTCAGTTGCGGAAATATTGCCTGAAATGCAAACGTTTCCCATGCAGATTCGTGTCTAGCAAAAACCAAACCAGCTTTGGAGAAATCAATATTTTCTGTGCCAAAAACACGATATTTGACCCCACAAGTCCATCGCAACCAAACAATACAAAACCGCGCCCAATAATGGATAAAGCGATAACGAACTCGGTGAGAAAAAGGATAGAGCAACAAACCAAACACCGAAAAAAAGATTAAGGTGGTGACTTGACCGATCGAAAACACCAGTGAACGCAGTAAATAAATCAATTTCATAACCAATTCTCCTCCACGGCTGCGGCCAAAGATGCATAGACAGGAACACCTTCCAGCTCAGGTGCTTCAGAAGCCAATGTTCGCAATCCCTTTCCTGTTTTAACCAAAAAAGGGCGCATCTGATGGGCTTTCGCCACACGAATATCCGCCAATGAATCGCCCACCATCGGCTGCCCTTTTAAGGCACAACCAAATCGGTTTTCAATAGCTCTCAACATGCCTGTTTCCGGTTTACGGCAAGGACTTTGATCCTCGGCAACATAAGGCGAGTAGCTGATCCAATCCACACTGACCGAATGCGATTTCAATAATGCTTGAAATTTTTGATGCATGGCATGCAAGGTTTGTCGATTGTAATAGCCTCGTCGAATGCCCGACTGATTAGTGGCAATCGCCACCGTCCACCCGCGTTGTTTCAACAAGGCAATGGCTTCAAGGCTTCCCGGAATCGGATGCCATTCATCTGGGTGTTTAATATAGTCATCGGAGTCTTCATTGATGACACCATCCCGATCTAACACAATGATTTTCATAGTAGGGTTTATTCCTTCAAACCAGTCAAAAATAACCAGGCCTGGTCATTTTTGACTTTTTAAGCAGCCGATAGCTGGTAAAACAAAACAAAAAGGACTCAACAGCAGGTAATGCTGTGAGTCCGTCCATAAATCCGAGCATGCGTTGTTTAACACCTCGAAAAGTCCTGTTTGAGTTATGACAACCTTGAAATATCTGCCACTTGTCTAAAGAGCTGATAAATCTGATTGAGTAAAGCCAATCGATTGAGTTTGACCGCTTCATCCTCCGCCATCACCATGACACCATCAAAGAATGCATCGACTGGCTGACGAATGGTTGCCAATAGCTGCATTGCGCTTGTATAGTCTCGCTCTGCAATTTTCGTGCTGACCGATTCACGCAAAGCATCCAATGCGCTAAACAATTGCTGTTCAGCCGCTTCTGAAAACAGTTCTGCAGAAACTTCTTCCGGTAACGCCACCGTTACTTTTTTTAGAATATTCGCAATACGCTTATTGGCTGAACTAAGGCTGGCCGCTTCTTCCATATTGCTAAACTGGCACACGGCATCAATACGTTTAGCAAAATCTAACGGATGTGACGGGGCACAAACGCGAACCGCCTCAAATTGCTCGGCGGTTACCCCTTGATCCGCATAATAGGCTTTTAAGCGACTGATAATAAACTCATAAATATCCATTACCAAACTATCATTGACATCGATATTCGCATGTAATTCAAGACTATAACGAATCATTAACTG
Organism: Hydrogenovibrio sp.; assembly: GCA_965658885.1. Classification (GTDB taxonomy): domain Bacteria; phylum Pseudomonadota; class Gammaproteobacteria; order Thiomicrospirales; family Thiomicrospiraceae; genus Hydrogenovibrio. The sequence goes on along the minus strand of CBFHUY010000086.1, from coordinate 3,194 downwards.
CAAATCTAAGTCCAACGCTTTTTCAATAATAATACGCACCAGTCCCAAGGCCGAACGGCGTAATCCAAACGGATCCTTATCCCCAGTAGGAATCTGACCAATGCCGTAAATACCGGTAATGGTATCTAGCTTATCGGCAATCGCCAGTGCTTGGGAAACCGCACCGTTCGGCAGATCATCGCCGGCGAAACGAGGTTGATATTGCCCATCCAAAGCTTCAGCCACACGAGCATCTTCATGTTGCGCTTGCGCATAGTACCGCCCCATAATGCCTTGAAGGTCTGGGAATTCTCCGACCATTTCCGTCATCAAATCGCATTTTGATAAGCGTGCCGCTCTTTCTAGGATTTCTGCACTTTCACCTAATGGCCGTCCAACTTTGACCACTAAGGTTTCCAAGCGCTCAGTCTTGTCATATAGCGTGCCAAGCTTCTGTTGAAACACCACGGTTTTTAAGCGGGGCAAGAAATCATCCAACGGCTGTTTGCGATCCTGGTTCCAAAAGAAGGTGGCATCCGCCAATCTCGGACGAATCACACGCTCATTACCACGTTTCACAGAATCTGGATTCACACTTTCAATATTCGAAACCGTAATAAATTTCGCCATCAAACGGCCATCGCCATCTAACATATGGAAATACTTCTGATGACCTTTCATCGCTGATATTAAGGCTTCAGGCGGTACCGCTAAGAAACTTTCATCAAATTCTCCCACCACAGCCGTTGGCCATTCATTCAAAGCGGTGACTTCCTCTAATAGGTCGTCATCCACTTCAGCAACGCCCCCTACTGCTTGTGCTGCCGCTTCCACTTGCTGACGAATCGCCGTTTTGCGTTCGGCAAAATCTGCTTGAACATAGCCTTTTTGTTTGAGTGCATCGACATAGTCTGTTGGCTGCGCAATGTCAATTGCGCCTGGCGCATGGAAACGATGTCCGTAAGTTTGATTCGATGCTGCATGCCCCAATATCGTGGCCGGCACAACCTGGTTGCCCAATAGCATCAGTACCCAGTGCACAGGACGCACAAATTCAACGTCTGAACTCCCCCACCGCATCCGTTTAGGGATGGGCAACTGACTCAATGATTTATTAACAATATTTGGCAATAATTCTTCAGCCAATTGTCCTTTTTGGGCTAGGTGGTAAACCATCCAAATGCCCTTATCGGTTTCAATTTCAGATAACTCGGCAACCTCAGCACCACAGCCTCTCGCAAAGCCCAGCAAGGCTTTGGTGGGTTCTCCCTCGGCATCAAACGCCGCTTTTTTTGCAGGCCCTTTACGCTCAACCGTTTTATCAGCTTGCTTAGTTTGCAAGGCTTTGACCATGACCGCTAAACGACGGGGGGACGCATAGGCAGTCACCGTATCATAATTTAACTCTGCTTCTTTCAATCCTAGTGCGATACCGTTCATAAACGCATCAGAAAGGGTTTTTAAGGCTTTTGGCGGAAGTTCTTCGGTTCCAATTTCAACTAAAAAATCTGCTGTATTCATTGTCATGTTATTGTCCCTCCGCTTTGACTGTTTTCACCAAAGGGAACCCAAGTGTTTCACGTCCTTCGTAGTAAGCTTCTGCAATTTGTTTGGCCATATTGCGCACGCGACCAATAAAACGCGCCCGCTCGGTGACGCTAATCGCATGCCGCGCATCTAATAAATTAAAGGCATGAGACGCTTTCAGCACCTGTTCATAAGCCGGAAGGGGTAATTTATCGCCCACCAATCGACTGAAGGTGGCCTCGCATTCATCAAAGGTTCGAAACAGAATATCGGTATCGGCTTTTTCAAAGTTATAGGTCGACATTTCCACTTCATTTTGGTGAAACACATCGCCATAGGTGACTTTGCCAGCGGGGCCATTCACCCAAGTCAAATCATAGACACTGTTCACGCCTTGCAAATACATGGCAATCCGCTCTAGGCCGTAAGTAATCTCTCCGGTGACCGGGCGACACTCTAACCCGCCAACCTGCTGAAAATAGGTAAACTGGGTCACTTCCATGCCATTCATCCAGACTTCCCAGCCTAATCCCCAAGCCCCTAAGGTTGGCGATTCCCAGTTATCTTCCACAAAGCGGATATCATGCTCTAAAGGATCAATCCCTAACGCCTTTAACGAATCCAGATACAATTCTTGGATATTATCAGGCGACGGCTTTAACATCACCTGAAACTGATAATAATGTTGCAGTCGATTGGGGTTTTCACCATAACGACCATCCGTGGGTCGCCGACAAGGTTGCACATAAGCTGCTCGCCAAGGCTCTGGCCCAATGGATCTTAAAAAGGTCGATGGGTGAAAGGTTCCTGCTCCCATCTCATTATCGTAAGGCTGCATAATCACACAGCCCTGCTCCGCCCAAAAGGCTTGAAGCGTTTGGATCAGTCCTTGAAATGTTGAAATATCGGTTGCCGCATTATTTGACACTGTTGATTCCTGTTCAATAAATTATAAGTGGCTTTTCTCTCCTTTGAGAGTCGCCATACACTTGAAAGTAACGTAAAATAGCGACAATTATAACAAGTTACGAATAAAAAATATGCCTGAAGCCCTTGAGATTGATGCAACTGGTTTAAAATGTCCAATGCCGGTGATTAAACTCCAACAACAGGTTCGTCGCTGTGAGCCGGGTCAAGTCTTAAAACTGCTGACCACTGATCAGGCCGCTGAAAAAGACGTTCGAAGTTGGTGTCGCTTGAATAAACATGATTTTTTAACCATCGAGAACGGCTCTAACCATCAGTTATTGACCATTAGAGTAAACGCAAAAGAAAGTTAACCGACTCCTTTTATGCAGAGCTAACAAAAGAAGATTGGTTTAAAAGGCTTAAATATCAAGTGATTTTCAGTATAATTTAAGAAATATTAGCCAAAATATCAATCGAACCAACTAAAGCGAACCTGAGATATTGTGAGCCGTTACAAAACATTAATGCATTTTTTGCTACTTTTTATTTCCGTATCCTTATTGGCAATCCAATTTGCTACGGCATCTGAATCGCCTCAAAAAACCTTAATGCCCCTTCCGCCACTGACAAAAGTCATCTCTTCTCAATCCCATACGCCTGAAAAAAACTGGCAAAAACAGACGATTGAAGTGAAGCCCAATGGCTCTATTTCTGAAGTGTTAAATGAGGTTGGCATTGATCCGAGAACCACCTATCAAATCACTCAAACGCCAAACAGC
>CBFHUY010000085.1:0-7725 GCA_965658885.1 Hydrogenovibrio sp. | reverse complement strand
CATCAAACCAATAAGGTTTCGTAATCTCATGAATAATACGTTGGCAAATCACTTCTATTTCATCCCGCTGATTCAACTCTGCCAATAAAATGACAAACTCATCACCGCCTAACCGACTCACAATATCACCTTCGCGCACCGAAGCTACCAAACGCCCACTGACATGCCGTAACAACTCATCACCTATCTGATGCCCAAGCGTATCATTGACAACCTTAAAGCCATCTAAATCTAAAAACAACAATGAAAAGGGCAATTCATCCTGTTTGGAACGCTGAATGAGGTTTTCTAAAATATCGTGAAAATAGGCGCGATTGGGTAAGTGTGTTAGAGAATCGTAATTGGCTCTGCGAACCAACTCAGTTGTCCGCTGATTGACTTCAGACTCTATCAAATAAGCGACATCCGCAGAATCAGAGAAGCGATGTTGTAACTTTGTCATTAACCGCTTTACTTGAGCGGTTTGGTTAGTGGCATGATGGATATCCAGTGCAGAATTTTCGACCCGACGCCCTGCAACCTTCTGCACTTTGGGCTCCGCATCTAAAGTCTGTAACACATCAAGTTGAGCATAATTCGTCATGATCATTTCCCTTTTACTGCACTGAACGCGTTTCCCGCTGCAACCGACCGGAATTTTCGGCAGTTGGTCTAAAATTCACTATAATGTTTGCTTTACAGTAAAGTTATTGACACACCTGCCGATACGTTCGTGTTTTATTTTTAAATATCTACAAGCAAAGGGGATGCCATGTTGCACATCGGAACACCATTTTCAAAGACCGCCACTAAAATATTATTATGCGGTGCGGGCGAATTAGGCAAAGAGGTCGCCATCGAAGCACAACGTTTGGGAATGGAAGTCATCGCATTGGATCGATACGAACATGCGCCAGCCATGCAAGTCGCCGACCGTAGCTATACATTAAGCATGCTGGATGGCGAAGCGCTTCAACAGATAATTGAAACCGAAAAACCTGACTATATTGTTCCCGAAATAGAGGCGATTGCCACCGACACGCTGGTGACTCTAGAAGAAAAAGGATTTAATATTGTTCCGAGCGCCAAAGCAACGCAACTGACCATGAACCGAGAAGGCATTCGCCGCCTTGCCAGCGAAACCCTTGGCATCCCGACCAGTCCTTACTTATTTGCAGATACTTTTTCAGACTTCACCCAAGCGGTTGAAACCATCGGTATGCCTTGTGTGGTTAAGCCTATTATGAGCTCATCCGGCAAAGGTCAAAGCGTTATTCAATCTGCCAAAGATATTGAATCTGCGTGGCAAATTGCTCAAGAAGGCGGCCGAGCTGGCAAAGGAAAAGTCATTGTCGAAGGCTTTATCGACTTCGATTATGAAATCACCTTATTAACGGTGCGTCATAAAAATGGCACCGCCTTTTGTGAACCCATTGGCCACATTCAGCAGGATGGTGACTATCAACAATCTTGGCAACCACATCCCATGACAGAAAATGCATTGCAATCTGCACAAGAGGTAGCACGAAAAATTACCGAAGCCTTAGGCGGTTGGGGACTTTTCGGCGTTGAATTATTTGTGAAAGGCGATGATATTATTTTTAGTGAAGTCTCGCCTAGACCTCATGATACCGGCTTGGTCACCCTCATTTCTCAAGACCTATCTGAATTTGCCTTACATTTAAGAGCCATGCTTGGCTTACCGATTCCCGCCATTCGCCAGTTTGGCCCTAGCGCATCCAGTGTCATTTTACCCACCGGCCATTCTACCGAAACCGCTTTTAGTGGTTTAGAAGCGGCATTAAGCGAACCTAACACCCAGCTCCGCTTATTCGGCAAGCCTGAAATTGCCGGCCGACGCCGCATGGGCGTTGCATTAGCAAAAGGGCAAAGCATTGAGGAAGCGGTACAAAAGGCTAAAGCAGCCGCATCGGCCATTAACTGCCATTTTTAAATATCACACCCTCTCCATTCAACTGCCAATATCCTGGCGGCAATCTCTGCCAGTTCTACTAAATGACCGTCAAAAATAGCCAGGCCTGGCTATTTTTTTCTGACTTTAATATCTTTAAAACCCCTTTTAATCAAGGGTACACGACACCTATTACTATTTTTGGCACAGTCTCTGCTATTCGTCCAGTAACAGAATTACTTTAGACATTTTGTTCAACTTTTAAAACAAGACGACTAAAGATCTTCAAATTCGACGAATTAAAACAGGAGCACGACCATGACGACCAATCCAACAATGGCTGCAGAAATAAAAGCACCGATCTTACAAGAATATAGCCGTGATCAAAATGCGGAAACGCATTTGGCCAATAATCCAAGCAAAACCATTTTGCTACTGCTACAAGGGGTAGTCGATAAAGGCAACTTGGCAAAGGTTTGCCATCAAAGCCAAGCCTTTGTCGAAAAGGGTTTTCACCTTGGTCGAATGACCACCATCTTGGATGCACTTCGCGATAGATTGGCTTTTTCACAAGAGACTTCAATTGCTTATGATCTTGAAGAACTTTATCGCTATGCAGATAAAGCGGTACAAGAAGCCGTATTTGAACAAGACTGCTTTTATCTTGATAGTGCTATCGAAATTTTGACTGAGCTACGTGACGCTTGGTTGGAAATGATGCATCAGTCTGGACAGCTTTCAGAAAACGATTAATTCGCTCTTAATCGAAAACTCTCGCTTTCCACTTAAAGCCAGCACCTCCTTTTGCTGGCTTTTTTATATCTGGAAAAAGCTCCGCCACAGAAACCCATCAACAACCCTACAAACAACTTTCACTACCTGGCTTAACATACTGTTATATATGTCATTATTGACATATCAATCATTACAAAATAATATTAGCACTCGCTTGACTTGACTGCTAACAGCTTGTACACTGTTTAACATTCAACTTTAACTGGAGATTGCTTACATGACAGATGCAATTCAATCAAAAAACCTCTTGCCATCGGTTCACAACTTGGCGCCGGGGCAAAACATTGAAAGTTATTTACGCACTGTGCAGTCGCTTCCGCAATTGAGCGCACAGGAAGAAATGTCTCTGGCTGAAAAACTCTATTATCATGCTGATCTAGAAGCAGCGAGACAACTCATTTTGTCATCTTTACGATTTGTGGTTCCGATTGCGCGCACCTACAAAGGGTACGGTCTCCCTCTTAGCGACCTCATTCAAGAAGGCAATATTGGCCTGATGAAAGCGGTTAAGCGCTTCAACCCCAATGAAAAAGTGCGCCTAATGACCTTTGCTGTTCACTGGGTTCGTGCTGAAATCAATGAATTTGTAATTAAGAATTGGCGGATTGTGAAAACAGCAACCACCAAAGCACAACGTAAGCTTTTCTTTAAGCTGAGAAGCACGAAGAAGAATCTAGGCTGGTTTAGTGACAAAGACGCCGATACCGTTGCCGAAGAGCTAGGGGTTACCCGTAAAGACGTTTTAGAAATGGAAACCCGACTTTACGGGCAGGATATGTCTGTCGATTTATCGGCCGATGAAGAAGAAAACAGTGGAAAAACCTATCCGGTTTTGGTTAGTCAATCTTTAGACCCTGAAGCACAACTGATTAAAGAAACCCAAACAGACTTTGACTATCAGCAACTGCACCAAGCACTGAAACAGCTTGATCAACGCAGCCGAGATATCTTACAACAACGCTGGTTATCGGATAATAAGGTGGGACTGAAGGCGCTATCGGAACAGTACAAGGTATCGATGGAGCGTATTCGTCAAATCGAAAAGCAAGCCATGAAGAAAATACAAATGGCCATCAGCTAAAATAGCGACAAGTTAAGCTTCAATACAATTTAAAAGGCGTCAATAAGGACGCCTTTTTTTATCGTGATTCCAACGATTTCATACAACATTCAAACCATTGAGAGCGTCATGCTCATAGTATGAGAAGACTGGCTATCAAGGAGAATGGCATTCTGCAAAACATTACCAACCTCAACACATAACATCCCTGGCCAAGCATCATTTTGTATATCAGCGAATCCCTGAACAATTTTAGCACCTGGATTCCAAACCACAGCAGAAGCTGTTCCCCGATTCCGTAAAATAAATTGTCGCTGCCACATCGAGTCTGCAATACTTAACTCACCTTGCTGATTCAAAAACACGGAATCAATCGGTGGCTTAATCGCCAAGTCACCTGACTGCGTCACTGGCGGCGCAGAGGACGTTAATTTATCATGACACTCACTGCCCTCAAGCCCGGATACGGTCATTGCATCTGTATCTGAAATGGCAAAATAACTGTGAAAGGCTTCGGTGATTTGTTGAGGCTGATCACTCAAATTCGTTGAAGTCAGAGACATCGTCAGGCTTGCCCCCACCTCAATCGTTAAAGACAATTTAAAAGGCACTGGCCACATCGCTAAAGTTGCATCATCCGACTGGGTTTCCAATGTCAGTTGAGTTTGACCTTTAGCCAAAGTTTTAACCGCCACCAATTGCCAAACTCGATTTCGAACAAAACCATGCGCCGGCAACCCTTCGCGTGGTGCAGCGCCAAACCAAGGCCAACAAATCGGAATACCACCTCGAATTGGCTTGGAGCCATCATAAACAGCCGCCTCTGAAACCCACAGACAGTCTTTTGCACCCGCTTGATTGGGTTGGAAACTTAATAGATGAGCGCCATGCGTGGTTAAAACCGCTTGGCCCAGCGCATTCTTCACCCGGATCATAATCAGCGCATCTTTTTGCTCAAACGTTAAGCCTGCAACATCCGAAAACTGCTGCCTGAGTCTCTCTAACATGATGCCCCTTCAATCACTTTCTATAAACTGCTTAACGATATTCCTGCAAAGTTGCTTCTAACAGCTCTGCGGGATAATCTCCCGTTACATAAGCTTGACCAATGGCCTTCAATAACACTAAACGAATCTTCCCTGCTTGTACCTTTTTATCACCGGCCATTAACGCTAAAAACTGCGCAACGGATAACTCAGCCGGTGGCAAAATGGGCAAGTGCGCTGCGGTAAAAATTGCCGCAATACGTTGTTGGTCATCATCGGTTAAATCACCAAGTCGACGAGATAAATCGACCGCTTGCATCGTACCCGCACTGACACCTTCACCATGCAACCAACAGCCATAGCCCATCCCCGCCTCTATCGCATGACCAAAGGTATGACCTAAATTGAATAAAGCCCGCAATCCGGCTTCTTTTTCATCTTGCGCGACAATCGTCGCTTTATTTTGACATGAACGCTCAATCGCTTCTGCTAGCAAAGCCGGGTTCCGCTCAAGCAGGCCTGGTAGGTTTTGCTCTAACCATTCAAAGAATGGCTTATCGACAATCAATCCATATTTAATCACCTCAGCCAAACCAGCTGAAAGTTCTCGATCGGGCAAGGTATTCAAGGTTTCAGTATCGATAATCACCGCTTCAGGCTGGTGAAAAGCACCAATCATATTCTTCCCTTTCGCATGATTAACGCCAGTCTTACCGCCAACCGAAGAATCCACTTGCGACAACAAGGTGGTTGGCACTTGAATAAATTTGACACCACGCTGATAACTGGCGGCCGCAAACCCGGTCATATCGCCAATAACGCCGCCACCCAACGCGACAAAAGTACAATGCCGATCAAACCGATTTTCAATGGCTACATCAAAAATTTGATTCAATATCGTTAAGTTCTTATATTGTTCGCCATCTGGCAGCACCACCACCTGAACTTCTAAACTGGGGTTTGCGGCCATTAAGGTTTGCTGAAGTTGTTCTAAATATAAAGGCGCGACTGTGGTATTGGTCACGATCAATACTTGAGTTCCTTGAAGATAAGGACTGAATAATTCGGATTGATGAATGAGATTCTGACCAATAAAAATGGGATAGCTTCTATCTCCCAACGCCACCGTTAATGTTTTCAAATGACACTTCCTTACAGCTAATATGAATTTTAAAAAGCTTATACCTTATTGAGCGCTTCAACCTGGTCTAAAATTTGGCGAACGACCCGATGAATAGAGACCTGTTCTGTTTGAATAATCAAATCAGCCACCTCCTCATAATAAGGTTCCCGCTCAGCGATTAATTGTTTAAGCACACTTTCGGGATCTTCGGTTTGCAATAAAGGTCGATTACGGTCATGACGGGTTCGTTGCACCAAAGACGCCACGGAAGACTTGAGATAAACGACAAACCCCCGCGAGCGCAGATGCTTACGATTTTCAGCTGACAAAATAGCGCCACCACCTGTCGCTAAAACCACTTCCGGCTTTTGAGTCCATTCATCAATCACCTGTTCTTCACGCGACCGAAAACCTGACTCGCCTTCGATGTCAAAAATCATTGGGATGGAAGCACCCGTTCTTTGTTCTATAACATGATCACTATCGACAAATTGATAGTGTAATCTGTCCGCTAAAAAACGACCAACTGTTGACTTGCCAGCACCCATTAGGCCGACTAAAAAAATACTTTCTTTAAACATAGTGCTATTGTAACCCAAGGCGCTACCGATTGAATCGGAATCTAACCGTGTCAGACTGACTTCTTAAACTCAATCCTTTTAAACTCTGCTAAAATACACCTTTTTTAGACTAAAACAAGGCTCGATTATGGCAGGATCACTCTTCATCATTTCTGCTCCATCTGGTGCTGGCAAAACTTCTTTGGTCAGCAAGTTAATAGAAAAAGACCAACTCATTCAAGTCTCTGTTTCCAGTACCACAAGACCCAAACGGCCTGGGGAAGAAGACGGCATCAACTATCATTTTTTGACACTTGACGCTTTTGAGCAAAAAGTCGCCCAACAAGATTTTTTAGAACATGCAAAGGTGTTTGATAATTATTACGGCACCTCTAAGAGCAGCGTTGAAAAACAACTCAATGATGGAAAAGATGTCATTTTGGAAATTGATTGGCAAGGTGCACAACAGGTGCGAAAATTGATTCCTGAAGCCATTAGCATCTTCATTCTGCCACCGAGCTTAAAAATACTGGAGCAACGTCTCAGAAACCGAGGAACAGACAGTGATGAAGTCATTAACCGACGAATGCAAGATGCCGTCAGTGAAATGGCCCATTACAACGAATTTGACTATCTTGTTATCAACAACAACTTTGATATTGCGCTAGATGAGCTTCACACCATTTTCTTGGCGAACCGTCAATCCCGAAGCCGCCAAGTCAGCCAGCACCAAGTATTAATTAACGAGATGACCCAACCCAACTGATTGCAAAAGGAAACCGCCATGCCAGGCTATGAAATTTTTGATGATGCCGAAAAAAACCAAGTCCATGAAGTGATGAACCAAGGCTTTACCTTCCGCTACAACTTCGATGGAATGCGTAATGGCGTATGGAAAGCTCGCGAATTAGAAGGATTGATTTGCGAGTCCTTAAAGGTACAACACACCCACCTCGTTTCAAGCGGTACCGCAGCGCTATCCACGGCTCTTATGGCCGCGGGCATTGGTGCCGGCGATGAAGTCATTGTCCCACCATTTACTTTTGTCGCTTCCGTAGAAGCCATCGTACTGGCTGGCGCAATACCTGTTTTTGCCGAGATTGATGAAACTCTAACCCTATCAGTAGAAGGCATCGAAGCGGTGATTAGCCCAAGAACCAAAGCGGTGAATTTTGTACACATGTGTGGAAGCGGTGGATATATGGATGCCATTAAAGCGGTTTGTGACAAACATCAGTTGATTCTGCTTGAAGATGCATGCCAGGCAACCGGTGCTACCTATAAAGGCCAAGCCCTCGGCACCATCGGAC
>CBFHUY010000084.1:0-7867 GCA_965658885.1 Hydrogenovibrio sp. | reverse complement strand
GCACGATAATAAGTATCGGTTAATTGCTGTATCTGTCGCCGCTTTTTTTTAATCTGATCGGTACGAACCGCTAATACATCATAAATATATCTGGGCAAATCACGGCTGGTTAAAAAGGCTTCACACCCCATCCGAACGAGTTCACTGGCAAAAGGTTGGTAGGTAATGACTGCATCAATTTCATCGTTTAACCAGGCTTGCTTTTGCGGCTCACCGACAGCTAAGGGCACCAGCGTTAATTGATGCTTTTGCAATCCCAATGCTTTTAACGTCATCATGAGCATTAAGACACCAATACTATTGGGCTCATACCCCAAACGCGCACCAGGCTTGAGTAAACTCTTCCCTGCTTTATCGCGTTTGACAACCAACATATCAGCGCCTGCTGACACACTGAGCACCGTGACCACGGTTAATGGAACCCCGACGCCTCTGAGTTGTAATACTTCGTCCAGCGTCAAGGTCATTGCATCCAGATCACCCGCTATGATCGCTGCGTTTTTCTCGGTTTGATTGGCAAAGTGTATCAGCTGGATGTCTTCCGGAATCAGGTGGGTATCTCGAGCCAAATAAAAAGGCTCGGAACCAATCCAAGGGGAAACGCCCAGCATTAAAGGATTCGCATCATGACTGCAACTGGATAAAGCCATTGCTGTTGGCGTCACCATGGCCGTCATCATCGTTTTAAGCACACTTCTGCGTGAGATTGTCCGGTTAAGTATTGGCGCCATCAATATCATCCCCTGGTTTCCAGCGCGACAATTTAACTCGATTGCGCCCCGCCTTCTTAGCGCGATATAAAGCCAAGTCCGCATGCTTTAATAAATCCTGCACACTGTGCGAATCTTCAATTTGACTCGCAATCGCACCCGCACTAATGGTGACATGATCGGCTGCCGCCGAATAGTGATGATTCAAATTTAAGTCACTGACAGCACGGCGCATTTTATCGGCCAATTGCATCACGCCTTCTGCATCCGTATCCGGTAATACCACTGCGAATTCTTCACCGCCATACCGTGCCAATAAATCACTGGGGCGATGCACCGCTTCTTTTAAAGCATTGGCCACCGCTAGGAGGCATTCATCTCCCTTACCGTGACCATAGTGATCGTTATAGGCTTTAAAATAGTCAATATCAATCATAATCAACCCTAGACTCTGACCGTTACGGGCGTGTCGTTTGGCCTCTTCCAATAGCCGTTCATCCAATAACCGACGATTGGCAATATGAGTCAAGCCATCCAGATGCGACATTTCTTCTAACATATCGGTTTTGACTTTCAGGTTGAGATGACTACGAACCCGTGAACGAATGACGGGTAAATTAAAGGGTTTGGCAATAAAATCGACCGCCCCTAAATCAAGTCCTTTGGCCTCTTCAGATGGGTCGTCCAGAGCCGTGACAAAAATCACCGGAATCGCATGGGTTTTCGGGTCATTCTTTAACAGACGGCACACTTCAAACCCATCAAGATCAGGCATCATCACATCCAACAGAATGAGATCGGGTTGAGGAGCAGCTTTTGCCAACTCCAAGGCTTTATAACCCCGATCGGCTACTTGAATTTGATATTGATCGCTCAAACCATTGGCCAATATTTTTAAGTTTTCTTTCACATCATCAACAATCAATAAATCGTAAACCGATTTGGTTGGCAATTCGACCGCCTGAGCCCTCTGCTCTTCATGGGCAGCTCTACTTTCAACCATTTCATGTTCATCTTGTTGTTTGTCAACTTGTTTTTCTGGCACGACTTGACGAGACGCTTGTGATTTTTTGACGGAATTTAAGCCATTTTGATTCACATCTAGCCAACGTTGAATGGTTTGCTGAAACTTCTCCCAAACGATGGGTTTGCTCAAATGATCATTCATACCCACCTGCTTCGCTTTTGCTTTATCAGAAGCCATCACCGCAGCCGTTAGTGCGACAATGGGGAGTTTAGGTGCAAACCCCCGAATGACCTTGGTGGCTTCATAACCATCCATGACCGGCATGTGAATATCCATTAACACCAAATCAAAAGGCTGTTGTTGGCACAAATCAACTGCCTGCTGTCCATTTTCAGCTACAGTCGCTTCAATACCCATTTTTTTCAAAAATGCGATGGCAATTTTTTGATTTAACAGATTATCTTCCACCAACAGGACTTTGGCTTGGTGGGGCCCATCAACCTCTTCAATGGGTCGATGGATTAAACTCGCTTCATCTGCTTGACTGCAAACCGTCACCGGCACTTCAAACCAAAATACACTGCCCTGACCCTGTTCACTGTTAAACTGCAACCCATCACCACCCAACTTCTGTACCAACAATTGACTCATACTCAACCCAAGATGCTTTTGCTGCAAGGGATGTATAAAATGCTGAGAAAACAATTCATACAGTTCGGTTTGCTGAGTTTGCTCAATCCCCATGCCGGTGTCTTCTACCTCGAATTTCAACCAGGCCTGGTCATTGTTTGCTTCTCGCAACTGCACACGTAATTCGACCTTACCTTGATGAGTGGCATTAATGGCATTTTCTAATAAATTAAATAAGACCTGACCGACTCGCTTCGCATCGGCGTTAAAGCAATCCATCGTTTCTTTCAAACGCCCAGTCGATTCACAACGCAATAACACCCCTTTTTCATCGGCCTGTGCCGCATATAAATCCTGTATATTTTGCAATAATTGTGACAGATAAAATGGGGTCGCTTCTATCTCAAACTCACCCGTTTCAATTTTGGCAATATCACTCAGGTCATCAATCAACGTCATCAGCATCAGTGCCGAACGGTGAATATGATGTAATTTCAATTTATAATCCAACGCATCTTGATGATTACCGGTTGAGGTTTCGCTCATACCCAGAATCGTGGTCATGGGGGTTCGGACTTCATGACTGACATTTTGTACAAAAGCCGTTTTGGCCAAATTCGCCTCTTCCGCTTGTTGCTTCGCCGCTTCTAAAGATTGCTGAAGTTGATACATCTCGGAAATATCACGGCTCATCCCAAAGATCCCAACCACCTGTTGACCGGCCTCATCCCATACAGGCCATTTATGGGTTTGCACCCAGCCTGTTTCACCATTTTCCTTGTAATAAGGGTTGACCTTATTCAGCAATGGCTCACCCGTTTCATAAATCGGATCTTCTTCGTGAAAATAAATTTCCGCCGTGTCCTCTGGAAATATTTCAAAATCATTTTTACCAATTAACGACTGCCAATCATCCGCCCCTACCAGTTTCGCCATGGACAAAGAACAGAACCGAATCCGCCGCTCTTGATCTTTGAAGTAGATAAAATCTCCAGTGTGATTTAAGAAAACCTCGAAATCATCATGCAATGAAGCGAGTTGGGTTTGGATGCGTTTTTGACGGCGCCATTGCCAAAACATGATCAAAGCCAACAAAGACATCACGGTTAAGGCCAGACCTAGCCCGACCAATATTTGATTTTTTTGCTGAAGAAGCTGCTGGCTCTGATGATCCACCTGCTCAGCCAAAGCGGCATTTAGGTGTTGTATCGCCTGCCCTATCGGCAATTGGTTAAATTGATCCAGCGGCAATATCGTTGAAAGCAATACCGAGCGATTGTTTAGCCAGTAAGACTTTGAGTAAACCGCAACCAAACGGACTGCGCCTGACGCCAATCGATGTCTAAAGATAAAGTAATTGCGTTTTTCTGACAAGGCGGCCAAACGCTCTTGACGCACCTGTTCAGGGGTTAATAAATTAAAATCATTAATGGTTTTTTGCTCAAAGACTCCCACAGGATAGCCATAGAATTTAGAGGCGGCATCATTGGCATGTAATATCTCCCCCGTCAGCGGTTCAATCACCAGCATCGGTAACGGATACTGCGGAAACACATCAAAAAAAGATAATCCTTTATCATCGGCTGCCATGACTGGAAGCGACCCACAAAACAGCAACCCCAATAGCAGGTTCCGTATGATCCGCAGGCTAAATGCGCCTATCTTAGTCAGGGCATGACAAAATGATTTCTGAACCCTCAATAGCCAATCCCCAACTTTCATTGTTCTGACTCCTGTAAAGCGTCCAATATAATGCCCACATAATGAATAGCCTCATCAAATTCAAAATTGTCTATCGCTGTCATTAACGGTTTACCATAGGGCTCTTGCAAACGATTGGGTAAGGATGTCCATATTGGCTGTAACTGCTGAATATCTAAAAAGCGCTGACTTTGTAGATCGCTGAGCAATTGTCGTAAGGCCGCTTGCAAGTCCACATTCGACATGGGTTCCTCCCCCTCTAGGGATTCGGCTTGCAATATATCCATAGCAGCTTGCTCCGAAAAATGAGCAAGTTGATCCTGAATCGCTTGCCGGGTATCAATCAACACCTGTCCAAAGGTGACAACTAATGAAGGATTGGGCGCTAATTGTTGCTTTAATTGGCGATCAACCTGTTGGCTCACATCATAAAGTGCGGTTAGCGCTAAATTGGCGGCGACCCCTTTCATCCCATGATTTTGTGCTTGCAATTTGGCCAGTACCGCATGACTGGCTGAATGGTTCGCCGCTTCAGCCAGTGCTTTTGCCAATTGATCGTAGTCGCCATTGAGTTGTTCTAAAAATTGATTGAGCAGCTTGGTATAAAGGGTTTGGTTGCCATTTAATTGCTGCAATCCCTTTTGACGATTAATCAACACAGGTTGGGCTGCACCGTCTGCTTTGGATTGACTTGCTATCCCTGTTTGTTCACGCTCTGGCACAAAGGTCGCTGCGTCAAGCGGATGATCAGTTGTTTTTAAATAAGCTGACAGCATGGCATAGAGGGTTTTTATGTCCACTGGCTTCGCTAAATAATGCTGAATGCCAATGTCTTTTGCCAATTGCTGATCTTGTTCGGTATTGGCCGCGCTTAAAGCAATAATGGGCAATTCGGGATACTGCTTCAACAAACGCTGACTGGTTTCAAGGCCGTCCATTATCGGCATGTGCACATCCATTAACACCAGATCAAACGATTGCTGTTGTGCTTTCTCAAGGGCTTGAGCACCATCGCTCACCAACACCGCATTAGACAAGCCCAACGCTGTCAATTGCTGTTGAATCACCTGTTGATTAATGGCATCATCTTCCGCCACCAACACTTGTCCTGCCAATTGTTTAGCATCTGCCATTGCTGCTGAATCAGATGTCGACACCTCAGCACCATCAGCGACCAACGATAAAGGCACCTCAAAACTAAAACAACTGCCTTTACCCAGTTCACTGCTTACCGAGACCCCTTCACCCCCCATTAACTGCACCAACTGCTGACTAATCGCCAGGCCTAAGCCCGTACCACCAACAGAGTGTTCATTGGCCTTGGCTCGGTGATAAGGTTCAAACAGATTTGCTAAGTCAATTTTCGATATCCCCACACCGGTATCCGTCACCGAAAATTTGACCCAGGCCTGGTCATTTTTCAACGTGGTTAATCGAATATCGAGTTGCACCTGCCCCTGTTCAGTAAACTTAATCGCATTACTCATTAAATTCATCAACACCTGACGCAACCGTTGTGGGTCGATATTCAGTAAACCGGGGAGCGATTGATCATAATGCAAACTCAATTCAACCGGTTGACCCACGCGCTTGATACCTTCCACTAGGGTCATGACTTCGCGAATCAACGTTTCTAAACGAATCGGTTGTAACGACAAGGTTAACTTATTCGCCTCAATTTTTGACATATCCAGCAAGTCATTCATTAGTGACATCAGTTGCTGGGCAGCCTTCGAAACGTGTGTGGAAGCGTCTTTTAACGACTCAACATCGGAATATTTTTTCGCCATGTCACACAAGCCAATCATGCCCGACAAAGGCGTGCGAATCTCATGCGTTAAATAGGCTAAAAACTGGGATTTCTGTTCATTGAGTTGTCGTTCTTTTTGATTTGATAATTCGAGTGCTTTTTGTGATTGTTTTAAGGCACTAATATCTTCAAAAATACATAAGAAATAAGGTGCTTCATCGAGTTCAATCCTTTTCGCGGTCACTTTTACATCCAAAATATTACCCGAACGATGCCGATGTTGGCTTTCAAAGGACACCTCGCCTTCCAACAATGCTTGATTCATCCGCTCTTTGACTTTCTGTTCAGACTCAATAACTTCATAATCGGCAATTCGCAAATGCGCAAAAATTTCAGGCGGATAACCTAATTGCTGATAGGCTTGTTTATTAAATCGTACCGGCAATTGGGTCTTAGGGTCAATCAACACGGTTGCCAAGGGATAGAGTTCAAATAAACTTCGGTACTGTTGCTCACTTTGCTGTAAGGCGCGTTCAGTCTCTATCAAATGGGTTTGATCTAATAAATAACCAAACACTTCATTGACCTGATTATTTTCACCATAAATCGGTTGGCTGTAATCATAAAACCAAAGCCAGTGTCCTTGCTTTGATAAAACCCGATAGCGCTGCTCCCAGTAGGGCGCTTTTTCGGCAAGGTGCGTTTCCACTTCCTGACTGATTCGTGAGACATCATCTGGATGAATAATATCTCCGAACTGAAAACCGGACGACATCCATTCTGAAACCTGATAACCCAACACCTTCGATAAATTTGGCGTGACATATTTCACCGGCCACCCCGGTGCAAGTCGCCAAATAACACTGACCAACGGACCAGCTTTTAACAAGTCCATTTCCTGTTTTAGCTTTTTATTTTCATTTTCATACCGTTGGTGCAGGGTCTGATACACCAGCGAGACCAGATCCTTTTGATGAAGCACACCAACCACCTGTTGCTGCTCTTCAACTACGATATGCTTGATATGATGCTCTCGACTCACCGCCAAAGCATACTGTACACTGGCCGTGCCACAAACGGTCATTAGCGGAGCCGTCATATAATCGGCTACGGGTTTTTGCCAATTGTGTTCGCTGTCTAATAATTCAATCACATTGGTTTGGGTAATGATGCCCACCGCTTTTTGTTGTTGCATCACGATCGCGGCCGTTTCATTCAGTTGATGCATTTTTTGGAAAACCGTTTGCAAATCATCTGATGCCTCAACCTGCAAAAACGGTTTATCACGCACCACGTCACCGACCGGCTGCGATTGCACCAGCTGATCCGGTTGCAAACTGGCTGCTAAATCGGAATAACTGACAATGCCAATAATGTCTTTATCTTCATTAATTAAACACACATGGTTATCAGGATGGTTTTGAATCACCATCAAGGCTTTCATCACACTGTCATTGGCGAACATTTGCGGCACAATATTCAAATGCAAATCGGCCAAGGGCGTATCAAGGGAAATCTGCCGAATTTGAAAATCAATCAGCTCTCGGGCGGTCAAAATGGAATAGCTTTGTCCCTGAGTGACAATGATATCTCGAATATGGTGCACGTTCATTAAATGCACCGCTTCTTTTAAGGATTGAGAGGCATCCAGCGTGACCACGTCGCGGGTTGCTAACTCCACTAAACTGGGAAAAATCACGGCAAGCCCTCTTCATTGGAAACCGGTAACAAAGACAATTGATCAAAATAATAGTGTGCTAAGGCAATCACCCCAAACACGGGCACAAAAAAACTAATCATCGGCAATAAACTCAATGAAAACAAAACCGCTAAGGCGACTGTCGGCGTCCAACGATTGAAAGGCGATAATTGTTTAAATAGCGGCTCTGGTAAAATAACCTGACCGACATCCAATACCAACGCATAGCGAAAAAAGATAAAACCAATCGCCCAAAACCAAACAAGATTGACTAAAGGGATAAACAATAAGGGTAAGGTGAGCAATAACAGCAACACCATGCCCAAACCGAATAGGGTCATTTTCCATAACATGCCGCTTACAGAACCATGCCCTTGATAGTCAGTATGGGGATAATGCAAATCATGCAC
>CBFHUY010000083.1:0-7972 GCA_965658885.1 Hydrogenovibrio sp. | reverse complement strand
GCCCTTGATCAAAACGTCCTTTCCCTTCAATTTGATCATAAACCAACCCGGCTTCGGTAAAATCATTGACATTGAGCCGTAACCGTCTTGCGAGAGATTCAAAGCTTAATAAGCCTAAAAGCCTGGCAAAACCAGGTTCTGCATCCTTAATAACACCATCTTCCATTTTAAAACGTGCATTGCCTGAGAGTTGTTTAAGCGCGAAGCAACTAACACCTCCGGACCATACTAGGTTAACGCCCATCTGCATTTCATTGCCTTTAAACCCTTTGTTGAACCCTAAAAAATTCAACATAGCATCAACATGCCTCGTTTTAATCGATCCAGACAGACGACTCGTATTATCTTCTTTATTAAACCAATAGCTTCCTTCAAAAGGCGTGTTGACTTTGTTAACAAACACGTTTAACTGATCTATTTTTAAAAATGAATCCGCGTGTATCAGTTTAAAAATCAGCTTATCAATAACCTTACCATTAATTTGAATATTTTCCCCCTCAAAGTCAATTTGCGTTTTGACCGTTTTTTGGAGTTCTGCCCCAATTTGACAACTTGACTCAGCCGTTTTCGATTGTGAAGAGGTTAAAGGAAAATCAACAGATAAACGCGTTAGATTGACCGCAAATTGATTCGGCGTTTTATTTTTAATAGTGGCCTTTATATCATCCCCTTGAACCGCCACCACTAAGGATTTATCTTTAGATAAGGTAGACCAATCAAGCGACAGGTTATTCGTGTTGACGCCAAACACTTTCAGCTTGTCAATTTTTAATTGCGAATTATGCCAAAAAATAGCGGGTCCCTCTGATAGTGACAAGTCCCATCGTTCTTTACCATAGGCTTGTAATTCAGGGAACACTTTTAACCAAGCATCCAGATCAACAAAATGTAATCGACCTTTTACGACTCCGCCCTTATCGATATCCGTCGTTTGCCTTTGACCCTGTTTATTTAAATCAATGCTCACGAAATTTAATTCTGACTTATCTAAGTCGAATGCGCTCTGCATTTGTAACAAATTTGCTAGCTTCAGTTCATGTTTCAGCAGATCATTCTTTATTGTAATTGTTGAAATCAACTTCTTTGGTCGCCCCTGCTTAGTCAACTCTACTTCACTGAGTGGTGCCGGCAAATTAGACTTTAAAGGATTTAAATCAATTTCATTATATATTTCTACCGGGCTGACAGAACTCAGTGGGATATTGACATGTGCTTGCCAAGGAGCAATTCCCGCTACAAATGGATTATTCGAAGCCAGTGCACTATTGACGGCTATTTTAATGACCTCCTGGGGGCTCGATACGAGAATACTCGCAGGCTGATCAAAGAGGGTTGCAGAGATGGTGTCACTCTTAATGCGCGACTCTGTAAACTGAAGATGACCCTTAACTTGAGAAAGTGGCAAGGCACCCAACAAAGTCATATCGACCTGGTTAAGCAAAACACGCCCTTTTACGCGTTCTGTTTTATCATCATAACCACTAACCGGAACCCAAATTGAGTCCAAATCCACTGTAACTTCGCCAGTAGCTGTAAGCTGTTCTTTTAAAAAAGAATCTATGCCTATCTTTTTTAACAACGGTGTTTGCTGCAAATAATCAACAGCCCTTTCAATCGGTGTAATGACCTGCCCTTGAATATTGACGGCAATATCATTCGATGCCAAATCATCCAGCACAACTCGAACAGTCTTCGCTTTGACAGGCGCCTCTGACAATAACGATTCACTCTGCAATGGCACATCACTCGCAACAATTTGGAGTTGGTAAGGTGTAAATTTCAATTTCGCAGAAAAATCGGTTAAAGCGGGCCAATCGGGTTGAAACTTCAAAGTGGTATGGTGAACTTCAGTCGTCACTTCGAAAATACCTTCACCGTTTTCAAACGGAAAGTCTTGCAGATGCCCTTGCATCCTAAGATTACCTTTAATGCCATCGCCATCAATCAGTGCTTGTTGTAACCAATTTTGCAAAGCAGGCGACATTAATGAATAGGGTAAATAACGTTTTACCGTTGAGAGTCGGTTGGGTTCGAATTGCAAATCTAACTGAACTTTTCCACCTGAATGACCACTCGCCTGCAATGCCATCGGAATTTGAGCTAACTGAAACTTTAGCGGCACCAACTGCCACTCTTGATTTGTCTCATCAAATGTAATCTGGATAGGGCCCGACAATTGAAGCGCAAAAGGACTACCCTGATTAATCGCCTTAACTGAAATTGGCACTGGCTGAGGTGTTTTTATCCATAAATCCTGATGCCGCTTTTCAACAGAAAGTTCCTGAATACTGAAACCCGGTTGGTTTTTGTACGGATCAATGGTCAATTTTGGAATTTTAAGCTTTAAAGAGACAAGATTTAACTCGACAATATCTAAGCTACCGGAGACATCAAGCAGTTTTAGTTGTTGGACGCTTTGCGCAAATTGTTCATCTTGAAAGCGATTAAGAAACAATTCTGCAATGGGTCGAATCACCTCATAGTCGATTTCAGCAGCCTTAAAAGTTAAGAGCTTATTTTGATCTAAACGAATAAAAATCGGCGAAATCGTATCAACATAAGCCTTATCAAACCTTAAGTTTTCAATTTGAAACTGCCAATTTTCACTTGCCTTCCCTCTTAGCTGATTAGTCGCAACCCAATTTAAATCAATACCGAAACTCTTTGGCAGTAATGCATCATTAACTGGCCAAACCAAGTTTTGAGCATGACTTTGAATGGTTAATTTGGTCAATTCACCTCGTTTAACGTCAAGATCAACATCCCCTAATAAGGCACCTGTTGGTAAGGTCGACTGCCACTCTTCCGACATCAAACGATAAAAAGGATCCAATAGAATGGGCGTTAGAATATTTAGGCTCAAATTGCCATCTAAAGAATCCCGCCAAGCGGGCGGGCTAAAACGGCCTTTGAGTTGAATTCGACTTTTTTCAGCATGATCGACACTTAAGGTTAAAATACCGCCAATTGTCCACTTAACGCCACGGTAACTCTGAATAGAATCTATGCCAAAAGCTAAGCGATGTTGCTCAAAAGGCAGAGAGAATTGAATACTTTTAAGGTTAATCAATTGCCAACTTTTATACAAAATTGACCAGGCCTGGTCAATTTTTAGGTCATTAAATGAACGCTTTGCTTCCTTATCCGGTTGAGATTCTGCTAACGAAACCGTCAGCCCTTCTAGGATTAACTTCTCGCCATAATGCCAATCCCCGCTCAAGAAAAACCAAAGATTTAAATCACCTGAAGCATAGTTCAACTGCCCCTGAAAACTGTCTGAACGAATCTGAGCATTCTTAACTTCAAAATCAAACCCCAGCCATGTCTGTTCAATATTAAGCTGGTCAATTTGAATTTGTGTTTGTGTTATCTGTTCTACAAAAGGCAAAAAATGTTCTGGTGCCGTTTGCGCCCAAGTTAAAACAGCACGAACCACTATCAAATAAACCAAACCCAGGCTTATAACCAACAAAAACAGCTGTTGTAACCGTTTTAGCATTAAGAAATCACCACATCAAACTGCTCTATAAAATAGCCACTTTCCGCTTGAAAGCGTATACTCTTTTTTAAGAAATTCTCAAGTTCAACCACACTACTTGACGCTTCATCCAAGATATAAGAGACCACCGATTCGCATGCAATCACTCGATAATAATCGGCATCAAATGACTTGGCCATTCGGGTAATTTCACGAAACACTTCAAAAGCAATCGTTTCTGGGGTTTTAACCGACCCTCTCCCCTGACAAACAGGGCAAGGTTCACACAAGATATGTTCTAGGCTTTCGCGGGTACGCTTTCGTGTCATTTCGACCAACCCAAGATTGGATATTTCCGTCATGGAAGTCTTAACTCGATCACGTTGCAATGCTCTTTGCAGCGCAGAATAAACAGAAGCCTTATGCTCTTTATCCTCCATATCAATCAAGTCCAAAATAATAATACCACCGAGGTTACGCAACCTTAATTGCCGAGCAATCGCTTGAGTGGCTTCCAAGTTCGTACGATAAATCGTCTCTTCAAGGTTTTTATGCCCAACGAACCCACCAGTATTCACATCAATTGTGGTCATTGCTTCGGTTTGATCAATAATTAAATAGCCACCTGATTTTAAATCCACACGCTTTTGCAATGCCTGTTGAATCTCATCCTCTATACTGTACAAATCAAAAATGGGTCTTTCACCGGTATAAAGACTCAGCTTATCAGATAAATTCATGACAAAATTGTCAGAGAAATTCAACATTTTCTTATAGGTTTCCGTTGAATCAACACGGATATTTTCAATTTGTTCTATCGGAATA
The DNA here is from genome assembly GCA_965658885.1 of Hydrogenovibrio sp. Taxonomy (GTDB): domain Bacteria; phylum Pseudomonadota; class Gammaproteobacteria; order Thiomicrospirales; family Thiomicrospiraceae; genus Hydrogenovibrio. The sequence goes on along the minus strand of CBFHUY010000083.1, from coordinate 3,669 downwards.
TCTCTGAGTATATGCAAATAAAGTGGCAGATCCTCATATACCAATACCGGTTTTTTCGCCAATTTCGCTTTTTCTTGAACGCTCAACCATAACCTTTGCAAATAAAGCAAATCCGCCCGAAGCTCATGAAAATCTGCCCCTTCTGCAACGGTTCTGACAATAAAGCCTCCTGTCACATCTTTTGCTTCAGGAATGGTCTTAATCAAATCCCTCAATCGATCCCGCTCTTCGGCTTCTTCAATCTTCTGAGAAACGCCAACCATCATCTCATCAGGCATATAAACCAACAAACGCGACGGCAGAGTGACATGCATTGTCAGCCGCGCCCCTTTTGAACTGATTGGATCTTTAACGACCTGTACTAAGATTCGCTGGCCAGCATGCAAAAATTTGGTAATATCCTCACATTCTTCTTCCACTGGTTTCGCAATCGCTCGTTTACAAATGTCAGAAACATGCAAAAAAGCAGTGCGCTCTAGCCCGATATCGACAAACGCAGCTTGCATTCCCGGCAATACTCGATCCACCTTCCCAATATAAATATTACCGACCAAACCGCGCTTATTCGCACGTTCAACCCAAACTTCCTGCAAAACCCCGTTTTCAACCCAAGCAACGCGTGTTTCCGTGGGGGTCACATTGACTAAAACCTTTTCTTCATTATTCATATCGTTAAGTCCGTATAATAATTGGAGGCCGCTAAACACTGATCAAGTTCAAACAACGGCAGCCCCATCACCCCCGAATAACTCCCTTCAATTTTCTCAATAAACTTAGCGCCAAGCCCTTGTATTGCATAAGCGCCCGCCTTGCCCATTGGCTCTCCGCTTGCCAAATAGCCTGCAATTTCCGTTTCCGACAGGGTTCTAAACCAAACTTGCGTAGAACTCATTTCTGAAAAAACTTGACCATCGTAAACAATCGCAACCGCACTCAACACTTGATGGTGCCCCCCGGACAAAGCCGCCAACATTTGACCTGCTTCATATTCTGATTTCGGTTTGCCAAATACTTTCTTTCTTTTTAGTACGATGGTGTCAGCCCCTAGCACCCAAATTTGGTGACCTGCGAGTTTATTAAACCCAGAAAGCGCTTTTTCAACCGCCATTCTCACAACAAAAGATTCAGGCGGTTCATTCGGAAGCGCCGTTTCTTCTATTGGCGCCTCTACCGTTTGATACGCAATACCTAATTGCTCCAACAACATAGCGCGTCTCGGGGACTGAGAACATAAATAAAGAGGTCGATCCATTATCCTTTTCCAATTTAAAAAATCGCGATTCATTCAACCGAAAATGACTGCTGTAGCAAGGAGTCCGCTTAAAATAAAGCGTTTCCGTAAATCTTCATGATCAATTTTTGCATAAAATAAGCTAAACTATTCTACTGAATAACAACTGTGATATGAATAAAAGAAAAGGACGCATGAGTGGATATTATTCTTGAGGATCACCAGCCGGCATTACTTGAAAAAACTTTCGGCAACCACTTTCTCTATCAAACTGACCTTTACTCACTCATGTGCGAAGATACGGTCATTCCTTGGTTACAAATCATTCCTACTCAAAACCCTGAACAAAATCCTGAGTACGCAGGGCAACTCTATGCAGAGATTCACAAGCTCGCCGCTCACCTTAAAGACAAAGGGCTTGGCCCTCATACCAATATTGCAAAAATTGGTAACAAGCTACCCTACTATCACATTCATTTGGTTTTCAGAAATAAAAACGACCAGGCCTGGCCAGAGCCCATATGGTGCTTGTCAAACCTTGAAAAATCACCAGAAAGGCCTCAAACCATCAACCGATTATTAACCGATTTTTTTAGTGACTAACTATTCTCAATTGATCGCTGATATCAAGTCAATTCATCAAGCATATTTTCGAGTCATAAAGACAAAGAGCGTAATAAAGAACAAATAATAAGCAACGCCATTACTCAAGTGAATCCATGCCTCAGCCAGCATTGAAATCGATGAACTGATAACAAACAATAGTCCCGCCAGTGGCCAAGGTGAAAAGCGTCCATTGGACTTCGTTTCCTTCACCTTTCTACCAAAAAAATACACTAGATACAGTATCGGTAAAATCAAGCCTAACACGCCCAAAACTCCACGCGTAAAAGCCGCTTCAATATACTGATTGTGTAAATGCCCAAAAGCTATTGGAATTGCTCGACCATAGATTTCTTGGGTAATTTTTGGCGTTCGTGCCAATTGTTCTTCCATCGAATGATCTTCACCCACCCCGGTTAAAGGGTTTTCAACAAAACCTTCAATACCTGCTTGAAATAAAACCAACCGAGCGCCGACGCTTCCAGCATGTCCTTGCCCTTCTACATAGTTTGACAAATCGCCGACCATTGCATCCCAACGTCGATCCACTCGATCACCGAAATACGTTAATATCGAAATCAAGCTGACCATAAAGAAGAGCCAAAACGCGAACATACGTTTAACACTGACCACCCCATGCTTCTTAAGGTACAGGCTATAAAAAATGGACCAGCCGACCAGTGCTTCTGGCAACCCTGCCCAAGCGGTGCGAGTGTCAGAAACCAAAGACCCCACAAATGAAATCAACGCAACCACAATCAGCGCAAAAACCATCCAAGGCCCTTTTTGAATGGCCCAAACAAATCCCCCTAATAACACCACCGTCAGTAAATTGCTATAAATACCAAAGTGAATCACATGTGGTGTCACGTCACCACCAAAACGGTAAGTATAGATGGCATCAAACTGTCCCAGTAAATACCATTCATAACCAATCACCACCAACACAGACAAGGTCGTCAACATCAAACTGATCCAAACCACATCTTCGGACGGTTTAAGCTGCCAAAACAAAATCAACGCAAATGCCAGCACCACAAAAGCGGTGCCTCGATGCTGAAGAAACTGAAAAGAAGCATCACCTAGCGGCAAATGAAACAACAATGGCAGGGAAGACATGCCAAAAAACAACAGTGCCAGCACGGCTATCCACTTTTTATCTATCCATGAGAAGCTTTTTAATGGCGCTCGAAAGATTGCAATTGACAACAAGGCCATCAATAAAAATAGGTTTTCAAATGACATCATTTTGGTCAACATCAATGACCATCCTGAAAATGTCAAAATAAAGATTTTGAGGTAATCTTGCGGGACTAATCCCAGTATTTTTCTATCCACGGAGCTTTTTTCCAAATTTTATAAGGCTTATTAACAACATCGACTGGATCTGGCTTGCCATGAAACAACACAATTTTGGCTCCCAGCGGAACCTTTGATTCACCCATTGGCAACAACCAGCCCTTTCTCATCAACCAATCACCGATCCCCAGTAATTTTAAGCCTCTTGCCTGACAATGTTTTTTATAAGAAACCACCCAATCAAGGGGATAAAGCTCAATAAACGGCGCTACCCGTCCAAGCCAATCTTGATCCCCATGCATATTATCGACAATCCACTGCTGGTTCGCCAAAAATCCTTGCCAAACATAATCCAATTGTCCAACCTCAAACCGAACGACTGAACTGTTGACTTCGCCCCATTTACATTTACCATAATCCCTTACTGAGCAGACTTTTCCAGGCTTGTAACTAAACAACGCATCAATATTTCCAGTGATGACCACATCTAAATCGAGAAATAACACCGTTCCCGTTAAGCCATAAAAATCTTTTCG
>CBFHUY010000082.1:0-8058 GCA_965658885.1 Hydrogenovibrio sp. | reverse complement strand
CTTCAGCTAATTGGTTGATATTAAAAGCGTCTGGTGTTCATTGCCAAATTTGAACACCAGACAATAAGCGCTCAATCTTAAAGAACGCCTTTCTCCGTTAACGCATCCACTAGTTGTTGCGTCACTTCTTCTATTGACACCTGGTGATTGTGAATATGAATATCCGGTGCGCTTGGCGCTTCATAAGGTGAATCAATACCCGTAAAGTTGCTAATTTCGCCCGCTCTGGCTTTTTGATAAAGACCTTTTGGATCTCTTTGTTCACAAACTTCGAGAGGGGTATCAATAAAAACCTCGAAAAATTGACCAGGCCTGGCCATTTCTCGCACCAATTGTCGATCTGCTTGAAACGGCGAAATAAAGGCAGTAATAACAATAAGCCCTGCATCGGCCATTAAATTAGCCACTTCACCGACACGACGAATATTTTCAACCCGATCCGTTTCGCTAAAGCCCAAATCTTTATTGAGTCGGTGACGAACATTATCGCCATCCAATAAGTAGCAGTGCTTACCCATTTTATAAAGGGCATATTCCAGTTGGTTGGCCAAGGTGGATTTTCCGCTACCGCTTAACCCAGTAAACCATAAGATACAAGGTTTTTGCTGCTTTTGATCTGCCCTGTCTTGCTGACTGACAAAGTGATCGTGCCAAACAATATTATTTTGATTTTTCATAACCATTCCTGCCTATTGGATTTTACTGAATTTGTTTCAAATTTATAACGAGCCATTGGCGCGATATTCTAAAATGGGAAAAAAACCGGCACCATTGTCATCACAACCGTGCCGTAGACCAGTGTAACCGGCAAGCCCATTTTCAAGTAATCGGTAAATCGGTAGCCACCCGGTGAATACACCATTAAATTGGTTTGGTATCCATAAGGGGTTAAAAAGCTGGCACTGGCACCATAAGCGACTGCCATAATAAAGGGCCAGGGACTCACGCCCAGCACCTCTGCCGTGACTAGCGCGATTGGAAAGCTAATGGCAGCGGCAGCGTTATTGGTTACTGTCTCGGTAATAATGACCGTCAATAGATAAATACCGATAAAACTACCGTAAACCCCCCAATAGCCGAATCCTTCCATTATCGTATTCGCAACCATATCCGCTACGCCATATTGCGTCATCACTTGTGCAATCCCAAGCGCAGAACCGATAATCATGACTAATTCAAATGGAATTCGCCGACGTAATTCATTCATTTGGGTTAACCCAAACACTAAATAAGCGACTAACAGCAATATTAACCCTTTTAACAACGGGAGTACGCCCAATGCGGAAAGCGCAATAACCCCAACAAATGCGCTAACAGCAACAACGCTTTGTTTTATCGTTAACGGATGTTGCGATTCTAAAGCCGTATAAAAGTAGAAGTTTTTATCCAGGTTTTCGCGCTTAACAAAGTCAGCACCTGTCAACAAAACCAACACATCTCCTGGCTGTAAAACCACTTCTGCCAAACGCTGATTTAACTGTGAACTGCCCCGCCGAATGGCAACCACAGCGGCATCAAATTTATTTCGAAATTGAACAGCTTTCAAAGTCTGCCCAATCATACTGGATTGATGCGATAACACCACTTCTACAAAGTGATTACCTTGCGTTGGTTTGCCACCTGAAAAAACCAACCCTTTAAAGAGCAGCAACTTAGGCGCGGCCTTGATATCGCCGGCAAATAGCAACCGATCCCCTTTTCTTAAGCTATAGGTCGGCGAAACAGGTGCAATCACCTCATCATTAGAAATGATTTGCGCTAAATAGAGTTCGTGTAAATGCCGTAAGCCGGCCTGTTGCACACTTAAGCCAATTAATTCAGACTCAGCCTCCAGTTTGGCTTCAATCATATATGCATCTGACTTTACATCAGAAACTTGAATATTCGGAAGCAGCTTACCCCCCATTAAGATAATGGTAATGGCACCAAATAAGAGTAACAATGAACCGACTGCAAAAAAGTCAAATAACTGTAACGCAGGCAAACCTGCCTGAACCACAAAACTATTAACAATCAGGTTTGTGGAGGTTCCGACCAGGGTGAGCGTACCACCCAGAATGGCGAGATAAGATAAAGGTAATAATAATTTTGAGGGGGCAATGGTTTTAGACCGCCCCAGTAAAGACATGAAGGTTGCGACCATCGCCGTATTATTGAGAAAAGCTGAGCCTATCCCGACGACACCACTCATACGCACAAGCGACTGACGTTGAGTTTTGGCAACCAACCAATTGGAGAGCGACTCAAACAGTCGGGTTTTTTCAAGGACACTACTGACCAGTAGCAAAAAAACCAGCGTCACCAACCCTGTATTAACAAAGTTGGCGAGCATGCTTTCTAAGGTGATTAAGTCAAAGACATAGTAAACCAGCAGTAAAGCCAAAAACAGCTTGAAAGCTTGAACACGCCCCCAAACCAAGCCACCTAACAACAGCAGGATGGAGCCAAAAATACTAAAAGTCAACATCCGTATTGGGCGTTAAAAGACTTAATCATCAATCACAGCACAACCCCATTCAGGATAGTGCTCACGAATATAGGCATTTAACGCCTTCTCCGCTTCATTATAGTGACGTGAAGTTGCTTGCGTATCACCCACCTCAGCTGCCTCCACAATCATGCCTGCTGCCAAGGTCGCATTGGAGTACTTATCAATGACAATAAAAGCACCGGTTCCTTTGATATCAGTATAAGCATCATAGGCAATGGCTTGGTTAAGATGTAACTGACACTGCGCAATTTGATTGAGTTCCAGCTTGGATGCATCTGACTGAACTAACGTATTCACATCAATTTGGTGATCAATTTGGGTAAAACGCCCCGACACCACCGATGTTGCACGCTTAATCAGATAGTCACTCCCTGGCGTCATTGCGGCTTCATTCATCCACACCAACATCACTTTAAAATCGCTGGCGACCTGAGGAATATCGTGTGATTTAACAATCATATCACCACGACTAATATCCACCTCATCTTCCAGGGTCAGCGTGACCGCTGAGGGTGCAAAAGCGGACTCCGAAACCGTCTCATCACTGGTAGTGGGTAGAATAACGTCTTTAACCTTGCTCGTTTTGCGTGATGGCAATACCGTCACCGCATCTCCCACTGCAATCTCTCCGGCAGCGATGGTGCCACAATAGCCACGGAAATTTAAATGCGGGCGATTCACATATTGAACGGGTAACCGAAAGTGCGCTAGGTCGATATTGTCACCAATGGCAATAGAATCGAGCAAGCCCATTAGAGGTTTCCCTTGATACCAATCCATCTGTTCGCTTGGATTGACAACGTTATCGCCTTTCAATGCCGATAATGGAATAAAGACGGGTGATTCGATACCTAATTGCTTAGCAAACTCGGTATAGTCGGCTTTGATATCGTCGTATCGCTGTTGCGAATAGTCAACCAAATCCATTTTATTAATGGCGACCACAATATGCTTCAAACCAAGTAATTTAGTAATGAAGGAATGACGACGTGTTTGAGTTTGAACCCCATGACGCGCATCAATCAAAATAATAGCCAGGTCTGCCGTTGATGCACCCGTTGCCATATTACGGGTATATTGCTCATGGCCAGGGGTATCGGCAATAATATATTTACGCTTGTCAGTTGAGAAAAAACGATAGGCCACATCAATGGTAATGCCCTGCTCCCGCTCAGATTGCAAACCATCCACTAAAAGCGCCAAATCCACTTCTTCCCCAGTGGTACCATGCTTTTTGGAATCTTTATTAATCGCGGCTAACTGATCTTCAAAGATCATCTTACTGTCATGCAACAAACGGCCAATTAAGGTACTTTTACCATCATCCACACTGCCACAAGTGATAAACCGTAACAGTTCTTTGTTTTCATGCTGATGCAAATAGGATTCAATATTTTCTGCAATAAGATCTGATTGGTGTGACATTAGAAGTACCCTTCCATTTTTTTCTTTTCCATTGAGCCGGCTTCATCATGATCGATCATCCGTCCCTGACGTTCTGAAACCTTGGTTAACAACATTTCTTGAATAATTTCAGGCAAAGTCGTTGCTTCTGATTCAACTGCACCCGTCAATGGATAACAGCCTAAGGTTCTAAAGCGAACTTTTTCCATCTTGGCCGTTTTGCGCAATTCTTCAGGCATGCGATCATCATCCACCATGATCTTGGTGCCACCATATTCAACCACTGGACGTTCTTTTGAAAAGTATAAGTCTGGGATCGGCACTTGCTCTAGATAAATGTATTGCCAAATATCCAACTCTGTCCAATTCGATAGCGGAAAAACACGAATCGACTCTCCCTTTTTATGGCGACCATTATAAATTTCCCATAATTCTGGGCGCTGAGTCTTTGGATCCCAACGATGATGTTCGTCACGGAAGGAGTAAATACGTTCTTTTGCACGAGATTTTTCTTCATCTCGTCTCGCTCCACCAAACACGGCATCATATTGATAATGATCTAGCATCTGACGCAAACCTTCGGTTTTCATGATATCCGTGTGCATCGTAGAGCCATGTTCAAAAGGCGAAATATTCAGTTCTGCGCCTTTGGGGTTAATGTGGACAATTAATTCCATCCCCACTTCTTTGGCACGTCGATCACGAAATTCAATCATTTCTTTAAACTTCCAAGTGGTATCCACATGGACTAACGGAAATGGCGGTGGCGCAGGATAAAAGGCTTTTTGTGCTAGGTGCAACATCACCGAGGAATCTTTACCAATACTATATAGCATGGCAGGGTTTTCAAATTCGGCAACCACTTCACGCATAATATGAATGGCTTCAGCTTCCAGTTTCTTTAGGTGGGTTAAGGTTTTATTATTTATGTCCATAAGGCTCTCAAGATATTGATTTAGTCAATAGGTTGCCTATTCTAACAAGGTCAGAATGTATTTTACTTTTTTTATCACCTGTATCTGTTTGATATTCTCTACTCAATATTCACTTTTTGTTTTGAAATACGAAAGCCTTAATCAAATTTTATAATGACTCCATAATGGCTATTTCAAATCGCCCCTTGACTATTGAATTAAATTCCGCTGTAATTACGCGCAAGGCTATGCCTTATAACTAAATAGAAATACGATTCTTAATCAGTGCTTAGGAGAGTACAAATGAAAAAACTATTACTTGCAGTCACTGCAACATCTTTAATGTCTTTTGGTCTAGCAGCTCAAGCTGGTGATGTAGCAGCAGGCAAAGATCTTTTCTCATCAACTTGTGTTTCTTGTCATGGTGAACAAGGACAAGGTGTTGTTGGTCCTAAATTAGCAGGTCAATCAGCTGCAGAACTTGCTGAAAAACTTCATGCATATCAAAATGGTGAGCAAAGAGGTCCTATGACTTCTATGATGGCACCTATGGCTGCTGGACTTTCTGAAGCTGATGTTCAAAATGTCACTGCTTATATTGAAGCAGAACTACACTAAGTATTGCTTTGATGTTAGAAAAACCGCTTTTTTAAGCGGTTTTTTTTCATACCAAGTAAATTTTTCCACTTATCTATCGCTTTGCAAAAGATTGACCTAAGTGAAAAAATCGTTTTTAATAGCTTCTGTCTATTTATTCAACAAGAGAACCTATTTATGAGAACTCTACTATACGTCGCACTTTCTGCTGGCCTTCTTTTTAGTCAAACCTCAATGGCTGCTGAAATGCCTGCCAAAGCCAATACTTGTGCTGGATGTCATGGAAAAGATGGTAATAGCTTATCCCCTGTTTTCCCTAACTTAGCTGGCCAACATGCACAGTACCTTGAAGTTCAATTAAAAAACTTTAGAGATGGATTCCGTAAAAATGCCACTATGCAGCCTTTTGCTAAAGGGTTAACGGATCAAGAAATTAAAGAATTGGCAGCTTATTTTTCTGCTCAAGCGCCAAAATAATCTACAAAACTCGTTCGTATTCCTTTCCAGAGCGTCAGCTTTTTAAGGCGCTCTATCGTTTTTTTCCACTCTGTAGGTGTTAAGGCCTCTACAATCTTTTCTGAATCCTTTATAATTGCGCTTTGTTAATTTGAACACCAGGAAGCGCCATGACCGATAAATCTCTTGCTAAAGATAAAATTAGAATCTTACTTCTGGAAGGCCCTCATCAATCTGCAGTTGATGTTTTTAATGAAAACGGCTACCACAATATTGAATATATCAAAGGGTCTTTGCCTGAAGACGAATTAAAGCAAAAGATTGCAAACGCACACTTTGTCGGCATTCGGTCTCGCACCAACCTAACCGCCGATGTATTTGCCGCAGCGAAGAAACTGGTCGGCGTTGGCTGTTTTTGTATTGGCACTAACCAAGTTGATTTAGAAGAAGCCAAACGACTCGGCATTGCCGTTTTTAATGCACCCTTTTCCAATACCCGTTCGGTTGCCGAATTAGTCTTAGGGGAAATCCTACTCTTATTGCGCGATATTCCCGCTAAAAATGCCAAAGTACACCGTGGCGAGTGGGATAAGTCTGCTACAGGTTCGGTCGAAGCACGCGGCAAAACTTTGGGTATCGTCGGTTATGGACATATTGGGATTCAATTAAGCATTATGGCTGAAAACATTGGTATGAAGGTCATTTTCCATGACATTGAAACCAAATTGCCTTTAAGCAATGCAAGCCAAGTGAAATCACTAGAGGCCTTGTTAAAGAAATCCGACATTGTTTCTCTACACGTTCCTGAAACCGAAGAGACTCAAAACATGATGGGCGCTGAACAATTTGCACTCATGAAAGAAGGGGCCATTTTTATTAATGCTGCCCGGGGGACAGTCGTGGATATTGATGCATTAGCCGATGCCTTAACCTCTGGTCATTTATCCGGTGCTGCCATTGATGTGTTTCCTGAAGAACCCAAGTCGAATGATGAAGAATTCCAATCACCATTGCGCGGCATGGATAATGTGATTTTGACACCCCATATTGGCGGCAGTACCGAAGAAGCCCAAGAAAATATTGGTCTTGAAGTCGCCACAAAATTGGTACGTTACTCAGACACAGGCACCACCCTTTCAGCAAAGAACTTTCCCGAAGTCTCACTGCCTGAACATAAAGATCGTAGTCGATTATTGCACATCCACCAAAACCGTCCGGGCATTATGACTCAGATCAACAATGCTTTTGCGGCGCAAGGCATTAATGTCGCGGCACAATACCTGCAAACCAATAATGAAATCGGTTATGTGGTCATTGATATCGACTCTAAAGATCGAGATGCGGGGTTAAAAGAATTACAAGCCATTGATGGCACCATTCGTACCCGCGTTTTACATTAATTATCTGGTGATTTAGAACCCTAGGAACCTTCATGATTTCAACTGATGCGTCTGTCTACGAGATTTTTCCAGCGGATTTTATCTATCCCAAAGATACCGCTATGCTGCAAGCGCGCGTCCAAGCCGCTTTAGCATCCAAGCAACCCATTACCATGCGCGCTGGCGGAACCTCTTTAGGCGGACAAGCCATTGGTGCGGGTTTACTGGTTGATATCTCAAAACATCTAACCAAGATTTTGGATTATCGACCCGAATTAAAGGAAGTCGATGTTGAACCTGGGGTCATTCAAGATGATTTAAATGACTTCGTCAAGCAAGATCATTTACGGTTTGCACCAGATACCTCGACCTCTAACCGCGCAATGATTGGCGGCATGATTGGTAATAACTCCTGTGGGTCTTATTCGGTTTACTATGGCACCACCCGCGACCATGTTAAATCGGTTGAAGTAATTTTGGCCGATGGCAGCTTGGTTAAATTTGAAGACTTAACCGCCGAAGCACTTCATCAAAAATTATCGCTTCAAACGCTTGAAGGCACCATTTATCGCACCGTTATTGAAATGCTGGAAGCGCATGGTCAAGCCATCGTTGATGCGTTTCCTGACCCATCCATTGTCCGCCGAACCACGGGCTATGCGTTGGATGTGCTCTATCGTGATTACCAGCCTTTTAACCCGGATGGCAAGCCCTTTAACTTAACGCCACTAATCTGTGGCAGTGAAGGAACTTTAGGCGTTATCACCAAAGCCACCTTAAGATTAGTGGATCTACCGAAACACCGCCAGCTATTCTG
>CBFHUY010000081.1:0-8157 GCA_965658885.1 Hydrogenovibrio sp. | reverse complement strand
GCAGGTTGAAAAGGGTTTAATTGACGCTGACTTAGGGCATGGCGTTATAAAGCAACGCATCGCCCGTGCTGGTCAGGGCAAGTCAGGCGGATATAGAACGATCATTTTATATGTCAGAGGCGAAAAAGCTTTTTTTGTTTATGGTTTCGCCAAAAGTCAGCGAGATAATATTGGCGAAGAAGAAAAGGCCGCATTTAAAGAGTTGGCTGAACACGTGCTAGCGTTAAGTGATGCGCAAATAACTCAGCTTATCGCTAATAATCAGTTTTTTGAGGTTTGAAACAATGAGTAAGTCTTATAAAAGTGATGCCTTAGCCGCTATTCACGAGACCATGGAAGCTCTTCATTCTGTGGGTGCCGTTAATAAACAAACGATGCGAGAGTTCGATGAACGGTGTTTAGCCCCTATACACGAATATTCACCAGAAGAAATTAAGGCGATGCGTAGTAAATACCATGTTTCGCAACCCGTCTTTGCACGGTATTTGAACGTTACTAAAAATGCGGTTTCTGAGTGGGAAAGAGGGATCAAAAAGCCGAGCGGCGCAGTGCTGCGCTTGCTCATGCTGATTGATAAGAAAGGGTTAGATATTTTCGCTTAAACGCTTTCTCTGAGCACTGCTTTTTCGGCGGCATCACTGTCGGCAATGCTGAAGTTCAGGTTTTTGAGGCGGCCATCTTTGATATTGTAAATAAAACCGTGAATGGCGAGCGGTTGACCTTTTTTCCAAGCATTTCTAACAGCGGGAATATGACAAATATTGCGCACCTGTTCCACGACATTGATTTCACACAGTCGGTTGACTTTATCTTCATAGGGCAGGGCGTCTAATTCTTTTTGCTTGCGTTGGTAGTATTTGCGAATGGGGCGCACCCAATGGTCGATTAAGCTGGGGTTATCATCTTGCATGGATGCCATGACGCCACCACAGCCGTAATGGCCGTTGACGATAATGTGCTTTACTTTAAGTACCTCAACCGCATATTGAATGACCGATAACACATTCATGTCGCTGGAATTAACGAGATTGGCAATGTTACGGTGAACAAAGATGGTGCCTGGATCCATTTTGACCAGTTCATTGGCGGGCACACGGCTGTCAGAACAGCCTATCCACAAGTATTCCGGGGTTTGTTGGTGAGAGAGGCTTTCAAAGAAATGCGGGTTGGCCGCATTAACTTCATCTACCCAGGCCTGGTTGTTTTTAAGCAGCTGCTCAATAGACGTATTACATTGACAGTCTTGACACATTAGATGTTCCTTTTTTTGATAAGTCGGCTAATCGGCTTGTCAAAATGAACATTATACAGGCTCATTGAGTGAGTTTCATAAACACTTGCGGTAATTGTTCGGGTAATTTATCGACATGATCGATAACGGTATAGTGGTTATCGAAAATAGTTTCTACGTATTCATCTGCATTAGGGTCTAAGGTAATGCAGTAAGAATAAATCCCTTCGCTTTTCAGTTCTTCAACTGCTTTACGGGTGTCTTGAATGAGCACTTGTGGGTCTTTGGTGTCGATATCTGCCGGTTCGCCATCGGTTAAAATCAACATCAGCTTTTTCTCAGCCTGTTGAGCACCGAGGTAGTGTGCTGCATGGCGCATCGCCGCACCCATTCGCGTGGAATAGGAGGCTTCCATTGCGGATATACGTGATTTAACTTCGTCACAATAATGCTCGGAATAGCCTTTGATATGTTGGTAACGCACTTCATGGCGGGTATCCGAGCTAAAGCCGGCAATTGCAAATTTATCCCCTAACTTATCAACCGTCCAAGCGGTAATGGCCAGCGCTTCTTGGCTGAGTTCGAGCAGGGTTTGCCCGGTATCTGGGTTACGTTCATTGAGTGATTGCGACGTATCCACCAGCAACATAACTGCAATATTACGGCTATCCGTGGTATGGCTGGTGTTAATGCGCGGATCAGGCACTTGACCGGATTTGAAATCAATAATCGAGCGAATGGCAATATCCAAGTCCAGCTCATCGCCTTCTTCTTGAAAGCGAATGCGCTTTTTGTTTTGCGGTTTGAGCGCTTCAATCATTTTTTTCAGGCGCTTGGCAAGACCATCATGTTTTTCCATCAGGCGGTCAATCTTACCTGCATCCGCCGACGGGTGTAAACGCTCATAGACAGTGGCCCAATCGGGACGATAACTTTCAGAGATATAATCCCACTCATCATAGTGTCGTGGGGGCAAACTATTGGCATCATCCACTTGTTTTTCATCGGACTGATATTCGTTTTGATGGAAGTCTTCGGCTTCGTCATTTTCTTCGTGGAAGAACCAGATAAAGCGATTGTCATCACGATAAGACACTTCGGTATTTTCAAAGAAAATATCTGGCAAACTATCTGAAGATTGTTTACGCGATTTAACATAAAACTTGGTGCCGAGTTGCGCCATTTCCTGAGTGGTGGAGTCTTCGCCTTTTTCCGCCATAATTTGGTGGAACTGTTCGCGGAAGTCTTCTAATAACGAACTCTGTGGATCATAGTCGTCATCTAATAAGGTGCGTGACAAACGGGTGGCACGATAACGTAGACAAGATTGTTTGCTATCATCACACGCGCCTTTTTCAGGAACCGGATGCAACGCAAGAAAGAGCGATTTTAACCCTGGAAAACGCTGTATCGCCAAATAGTCGACACGACAATCTTCAAAGGTGGAAATAAACAATTGCATGTGTGGCGAAAAGTTATCCGCCATCAGTTTAGTTGACCATTGCTTGTGGGCCATCATGTGCGCTAGCATGGCTCTATAGCGATCCAGTCCGGAGATGCCATTTTCATTTTCATAAACATCGGGTACGGCGATCAATTCTTCATCCAAGTAAGGCACGGGTTTGCGCAATTGGTCGAAGGCTGTTGAAAACACCGAATAGGGCAGGTCACAATCCCATAAGCAATCTTTGAGCATATCGAGGTGACGTTCAACCGTTTTGAAGGTCGTGCCTTGGCGTTCGCGTTGAATAATGCTCTTGGCATCGTGAGATTCCAAACTGAAATAGGCAATTTGTTGATCTGGCGCATCATTGTAGTTGCGCGCACCGTAATCTATAAAGTTGCGAATACCGGATAGGGTCAATTTGGAAATGAGTTGCGGCATGGCATTCAGCAAAGGGATCATACCAGGGCTTTCATACAAAGAATGGTGACCGTGAATGACCGTTTGGGTTTTATCGACAAATTCGTCGATGATATCCAGGTAATGTTGTAGGTCTTCCACTGTATCGATGCGACGACACACACTGCCGAGGGATTGTAAGAACGGAATGAGCGCTTTTTTATTGGGGCTTCTGGCCAGTTGATAACCATAATCCGCCACCAATTTCATCGTGCCTTGACCCAGATGCTGAGCAATTTCGGGCATGACTTCCAGGTAAACGAGAACGGGTTCGACGCCCATGCCAATTTTGCATAAGAAATTAGCGCCTTCAATATAGGCTTCGACACCTTGCGGCGATAGGGTTTGGGCTGCCTCTTCAATACAGGCAGGAAAGACGTCTTTGGCTTTCGGGAAGTTACAGGTGAACTTCTCTTCATAGCGGGCAATAATCTCGGCGCTCATAATCGGACTCTTTTAATGAATTTGGGTTCCAAGGGGAAAGGGTGTGGTTGATCGGTTAAAAACGACCAGGCCTGGTCATTTTTAACCGCAATCACCTTTATCCAAAAATCATCTCAATGGCATTATCCAGGGTCTGGCGAATGTCGGCATCATCGGTAATTGGGCGCACCAACGCCATTTTACAGGCCTCAATCGGTGCAATGCCTTGATTGATGAGGGTCGCCGCATAGACCATTAAGCGGGTCGAGATACCTTCATCCAAACCGTGACCTTTGAGGTTACGTGCCGCTTCACCAATTTTGACCAATTTAGCCGCGGTTTCGGCATCAACCTTGCCTTCCTGTTGCAAGATATGGGCTTCTTTTTCGGCAGTGGCATAATCAAAATCCAGTGCACAGAAACGCTGTTTGGTGGATTGTTTTAAATCCTTCATCAGCGACTGATACCCAGGGTTATAAGAAATAACCAATTGGAAGTCAGGGTGAGCTTTGATTAACTCGCCTTTTTTATCTAATGACAGTTCACGACGGTGGTCGGTTAGCGCATGAATAACCACCATGGTGTCTTGACGGGCTTCAACGATTTCATCCAAATAACAGATGGCACCATAACGCGCAGCCAAGGTCAGTGGGCCATCAACCCAACGTGTGCCATTGGCATCCAATAAATAACGTCCTACCAAATCCGAAGCGGTAATGTCTTCATTACAGGAAACCGTAATAATCGGTTTACCCAGTTTCCAGGCCATGTGTTCGACAAATCGGGATTTACCGCAACCGGTCGGGCCCTTGACCATCACCGGTAAACGCGCTGCATAAGCCGCTTCATAGAGCTCAACTTCATTGCTTTGAGCATCATAAAAGGGTTCGTTCTCTATTTTGTATTGCGTAATATCCATCTTAAGTTCCCCGTCGCTTTGATGATAAAGTCGCTTTTGCCGAATTGGCAAAAACGCCAAGTTGTTTAGAACAGTGAATTAAATTCGATTTAAATCCTTGTTCTAAATAACCTAGTATTTGAGTTGGTTTTTAAGTAAGAGGCTAAAAAAACCCCTGCGATATCGCAGAGGTTTCCTTTGGGTAATTCATAATCATTCTAACGAATGGCTTATTTATGAACGCCCAATTTTTCTCTCCAGCCTGGGAAGATTTTATCGGCATCATGAGGGAAAGACTCGAACGCACGAGCAAATTCTTTATGCTCTTTAGCGAATTCGATTGGGTCAGCGCCCGCTTTCCAACACTCATAAGACTGACGCAAAGAGGTTGCACCTGCCGCAGGAGAATCGATGTGACCGTAAGAACCACCACCAGAAGTGTTGATAACGTTACCGTGACCTAGGTTTTCGAAGAAACCAGGTAGACGTAGAGCGTTCATACCACCAGAGATGATTGGTGTGGTTGGCTTCATGCCATTCCATTTTTGATAGAAGACAGGTCCTTGACACTCATCACGCTCGATCATATAAGCGATGATCTTATCAGAAGCATCACCTTCCATTTTACCGTAACCCATTGTGCCCACGTGGATACCAGAAGCACCCTGTAGACGTGACATCTTAGCCAATACAAACGCAGTGTAACCACGCTTAGAAGACGGAGAGGTTACAGCACCATGACCGGCACGGTGATAATGTAGGTATTGTGAAGCATAGTTACGACGTGCAGTGGTAACCATACCAGGACCACCAACATAACCATCAACTAGGAAAGCAACTTTAGGTGCATCTTCACCGAAAGTTTCTAGGATGTAATCTGCACGGTAGCACATTTCATGATGGTCATCAGCAGTGATGTTCGCAGAGAACAATTTCGCTTCACCTGTTTCATCTTGTGCACGCTTCATCGCGTCAGCAACAAGTGGGATAACTTTTTTCATTGGACAGAAAACTTGGTTTCCTTGTGGCTCATCGTTTTTGATGAAATCACCACCTAGCCAGAACTGGTATGCAGCTTCAGCAAATGGCTCAGGACGTAGACCTAGTTTAGGCTTGATGATGGTACCAGCAACATAACCACCGTTTTCAACTGGACGACCTAGCATACGCCACATATCAGAAATGTCGATTGCAGGACCGTCAAACAAATATAGCTTGGTTTCTGGAACCCAGAAGTCAACCATTTGAAGGTTTTTAACATCACCCATACCTTGGTTGTTACCAATGGCTAGGGTTAGGAAAGAAACCAACATCGCTTTACCATCAGTCCCGTTGCGATCGAAAAGATCGAAAGGGTAAGCAACTTTCATGGTGCCGTTTGCTTCGTCGATTTCATAAACTAAAGCGTCAACACCTTTAGTGAAATCATCTGTCGTTGAAACTTCAACGTTTGTCCCAGTTGAAGATTCTGCAGCAATGTGTGCCGCTACTTCTAGGTAACCGTAACCTGCAGCAGGTTCCATGTTATAAGCCACAAGAATGTGGTTTTGACCTGTAATTAGGTCTTCTTCTTTCAAACTTAAGTCAGCATAACGATTTGACTGATCCATGTTTTATACCTCTTTTTTGAAGTAGCGCTAAAACGAGCTACTCTTAATTTTTGTTAAGTCATTTCAAATAAAATGGCTTAACCCCGAAAACTTGAATGGTTATTATAAGGAAACGACTGATAACTTCAAATCAATAATTTTGATTGTTAGTATAGTCTTTAGTCTATATTAAATGGACTTTTAGTCGAGCATTATCAATCTGCAAAGCAATTATCGAAACTTATTAAAGGCCAGTTCACTCAGTTGTTGGCCTTCTTGTTTTAACAACTCAATCAGTTTCTCTGCCGCGATGGATAGAACCTTGCCTTTGGGGTAGGTCAGGTACCAGTGACGATTAATGGGAAAGCCTTTGACATCCAAGATTGAAATTTTGCCTTGATTGATTTCATCCATGAGCGTGGGAATGGAGGCAACCGTAATACCGAGGTTTTGTAGCAATCCCAAGCGTATTGGTTCATTGCCGCCCAATACCATTTTAATATTGGGTTGAAACTGAAATTCTTCAAACACCTTTTCCACTTGAGAACGAATGCCTGATCCCGTTTCACGCATTAAAAAGGGTTCGTCACTTAAATCGTCAATGGATAAGGCTTTGCCAACCAATGGATGGTGACTATTGGCAACAAATGCCAGCGGGTTAACCGACAATTGTGAGGATTCAACATTCAGGTCTTCCGGTGGTTGGCCAAGCAGATAGAAGTCGTCTTTGTTTTGCTGAATGCGTTCCAATAAGGATTCTTTATTGCCGACACGCATAATAACGGTGACATCTGGGTAGGTTTGAGTGAATTCATGAATGACTTTGGGAACAAAGTATTGTGCGGTCGAAATAACGGTAAATCGCACACTGCCGCCTGAAAACCCTTTTAAATGATTAATCTTTTGTTCGGCAATCGAGAGTTGCTGTAGCGTATTATTCGCCGCTTCATAAAGCGCCTTGCCCGCGGCGGTGAGGTGAACCTTACGACCGATCTGTTCAAATAGCGGGCTGTCTAAGACTTCAGATAGTTTTTTTACCTGCATGGAAACCGTGGGTTGCGTTAAATGCAATTCTTCTGCGGCTTTGGAGAAGCTACTATGACGCGCAATACTTTCGAATACTTGCAGTTGTCGAAGGGTGGCGCTACGGGCGAGCAGCGAGTTTTTTTCTGGCATGGGCCTCTCTTTCTTTTCGTTCAGAAAGCATCGCTGCTTTGCAAAATTCGATGGTGTTAAATTCTATAGCGTTTTTTTGAGTTTTTTAAAGGTTTTTTTCCGCTCTTTATAAAGTGCTTTGCATTCACTTGAAGAATGACTTTGGCAGAAGTCTTGTAATAGAGCTAGTTGATTGGCGGTGTCTTGGATATCGCCAAAATGATTCAGAATTTTTTTGCATTTTTTGATCTGTTTGCTGACATCAATTAAATCACTCTCATGAATAAATTCGAGTGTATAGCGAGCCAGTTTGCAGTCAATCCGCACCTGATGGATCTTTTTTGCACGGCTTTTGTGGCTAAGTCGTTTTTTTGAGGCAATGGCCTTGTGGTATTGGTTCAATCCGATCTCGATCAAGGCGTCATTCGACAAATCATATTGAAGCTTGCCCAATTGGTCAATTGACTGATGGAGGGTGTTTTGATGCCAGTATACGATCTCGCTATGCCATTGTTGCTGGTAGAGGTTATTTCGGTAGCGTACAAGCTGTGAAAGCAGAGAAGGATATTTCTCGGCATCGATACTCATCATCAGGACATCGATCTCACGCAGTGCATTGGTCGATTTGAGGAGTGGCTTGAGCGATGCATTAAAATCACGATGCGCTTTGAGATAGATCTTTATAAGAGAGTGTGCTCGCCTGAGAGAAACTCGGTATTTATGCAGATGTTCGACATCACTGCCACTATGAATTTGTGGCAGCAGAGATTCTGCATTTTGCAGTAGTTTCAACAAGTAGGTGAACAGTAATGGCGTTTTCATTATCACAGTATACGATTTTTTTTATGATGTTGATATGACAACTGAAAAGGGGCGTGAATTTTCAGACGCTATTTGCAAATGACGGTTACGCGCATGGAAAGCGTCACCCTCAAGGGGTTAACGCGTATCCGACATC
>CBFHUY010000080.1:0-8194 GCA_965658885.1 Hydrogenovibrio sp. | reverse complement strand
CTTCTAATGCATTAACCTCAACCGGCCAATTCCACGGCATGGCAATTTCTTCGGTCATGCAACGCAGCAACCAACCGCCTTTGGCTTGTTTCACCCAAAAGGTAGGATGTTTATCTGGGGTAAACTGCCGCCAACGATTGCCTTCCTCTGACCAAAAAGCCGGATTGTCATAACCGCCCGCTTCCACAAATTCTAAATATTCACTATTAGAAACCAAAAAGGCACTGGCTTTAAAAGCGTCAATATCCGCTTGGTGATAGCCATACTCATTGTCCCAACCGTAGGTTTCCGCTGGATCATGGTGATCGATTAACACTTGTCCTGCGGGCACCTCAAATAAAATATTTTCCGGCGCTTCGCCTTGCTCTGGACAGACTGGGAATTGTGGATGCGGCTGAACAAACTCTAAGGGCAACTGACGAATTAATACCGATGAGGTTTCCAAATGAATGCGTTCATGTTCAATGCCCATTAACACTGGCCACATCGGGCTTTCCCAATCAATGGGCAACCGAAAATCTGCTTCGTCAATCACCTGCAACACCGCGTCACGCACCTGCTGACGATATTGTCGAACCTCGTCCACTGTTGGCCAGTCATAATGGGCTTCGTTTAAATCATCCCATGACATTTCATCCACGCCAATGGCGCAAAGGGCTTCAATTTTGGGATTAATACGCTCCGGCAATAGTTTCGCCAGCACCAATTTATTCACAAAAAACGTAGCCGTATGGCCGAAGTAGAAAATCAGCGGATGGCGCAATGAACAAGCGCGTTCATAATAGGCTTGATCACTTTTTAGCGTTTCAAATAAGGTTTCATAGTGGGAATAGGTGGTTTCAAAATAGGCTTTGATCTCGGCGCGTTTTGATTCAACGGTTCCCTCAGTCAGGTTGACAGTGGTAGCAGGGTTGGTTTGTTGCAAAGTCATCTGTTCTCCATTGATATAATCATCTAACTATCGGCAAAGCCCTAACCGATTGGCATGTATTCGTTACATTGATAAAAGCACGCCCGTTTCGGCTAAGGGTTCCAACTCCGGTTGACAGGTACTGAGTCGTTCGACATCAATGTTTTCATGCTCAATCAACCAAGCCTTGACACTATTTTGCCGAATATTGGCCATTTCCCGTAATTTTTGGGTTAAGGCATCATCCTTTAATCCCTTTTGCTGCCAGTGGTTTTGATCTTGTGCTGTATAAAAGCCACAGAGCTTCATATTCAATTGGGGTTTATTTAATAACATTTCGGCGACTTTATGCAAATAATCTGGCATTGAATCGAGCCAAATGGTTTGCCCCACTTCAAACTCAACAGGCTGTAACACCACCTGCCCCAATTTTTGATAGGCATAATCTGCTGCCAAATAAAGTGCACCATAAGGCTGTAAGGTGAGCGCCAGATAGGTTTTGGTGCCGCTTTTTAACGTTTTTAATAAGGCTTTATTAATCACACTCTTAATCTCAAATTTCGGCGACGATAAATCTCCATTAATGGGGATTTTTAACCTAATTTGATCCTGATCATCACGCAATAAATTGAGACCCAGTTTGATCGAGCTTAACCCCGTCATAGAAGAATCCAGCTCGGTCAAACTGAGCCCTTTCAACGTAAGCTGATGCTCGCTGGTGAGTTGATCTTGTGCCAGTTGAATCTCGGAAACCGAGCTTAGACTACCGCTTTGAATACGATGCGCGAGTACGGGTTCAATAATCGGCGAAAAGGAATGCAAATCCACGCCTTTGAGCGTCACTTGAAGCTTTGTTTGAATTTTTTCCAGCAGTGGAGACACCGTTCCTGTCACCAAAACATTGGAATATTGATCGACACTGGCTTGTAAGTCGACCTTCGATGGGACATTAGGCTGTTGGGTATTGACCGAACCAAACGTGAACGATTTGACTTGAAGTTGCTTTTGCAAGCTTGGCTGATATTGCGAAAACTCAAGATCGACCACACTGTCTTGCAACTCAAAAGCATTTAGTTTCAAGCTAAAGGGCGCATCCTTAGCGGCGGGCTGTTTCGGTGAGGTTGGTTGCGACTCCGATGGTTCAGCAGCCTTAGCATTCAGTGAGGTCGAGCGGGGATTGACTGCATTTAACCAATCCAACCACTGCTGCGGTTGTTGTTGCGCATTCATGTGAATTGCCATTTGCCAATTCTGACCGAGAAGGTGGCCGATCTCAAGGTGATTCGACTCACTCAACTGAACTTGATCCACTTTGATTGACTTCGCAACCCACAACGGCTGCGCTTGATCCGTTAAGGCATTCAATTGCAGTTGCGTTAAATTCAGCTCGGATAGGGTGAGTTGATTCACCCCCTGTAAATCGAGATCAAATCCGATCTGTTCCACGGATAACAGCGGTTTTTGAGCAGCCGATGAAGCCAAATGTAGTTGATTGGCTTCCACTTGCCCAGTGACGGTTAAAGCCGATAGCTGAGATTGAGCACCATCGAAACCAAGGTGCCCTTGTCCTGTCCAACTGAGTTGTTGATTGACGAGCGATAAGTCGTTATTTTGCAATTGCACATCGCTCCCTGAAACCTGCCCTTTCCAATCCAGTTCAATCGTGTCCGCTTGCTGTTTCACCGACCAATCCAATTGAAGTTGCCCCTGCCCGGCCGCAAGCGATAGCGGTTTGGGAAGGAGTGCATTCGCCAGCGTCAAATCCAAACCGGTTAATTGAAGTTGTCCGTTCACTGAACGCGCATCTGCAAAGGGTTGGCCTTGCCCAGCCATCTGCCACTGGGTTTGCTGATAACGCAATTGCATAGCAAACTGCGCTTGTTGACTGGGCTGCCAACTCAACACCTTGGAAACATTTAACGAATCAACTACCAAAGGCCAAGTTTGCTGTGGGGTTTCCAATGTCAGTGCCATGTCTTGCAAATTGAGCTGTTGCAATCCGATCTGCCAACCATCCAGTAGAGAGCTGCCTTCCGACTCCACGACTGGATTGTTTTTTTGCGGTGCAGGCAAGCCTAAGACACGGATATTGCCTGACTCACCGAAATGCGCCGTTAATTGAAGCTGCTTTAAAGTCAATTGTTCAACCAACAATCGCTTTTGCCAGAGCGCCGCCCAGGAAATCCGTAGCAACACTTCACTAAATTGCACTGGCGGCTGGTCTTGCGCTTGTAATACACCATCGATTATTCGAATTTCACCCGCCCATAAATCCAAATCGAGTTCGGCCACCTCAACCGACTGAAGACCCTGATCCATCAACACTTTTTGCAGCGTTTTTTCAGCGATCCACGGCAGTAGCATTACGAACAATAGTGCTGACGACAGCAATATCACAAGGACTTTAAAGCGCGTTTTCATGACAAGAGTGTTTTTAAAAGACATGGATAATGGCCTGATACGTCAATAGCGGTGAATGAATGGCCATTTTATCAGAAAGTGCGGTTCAACAAGGAGGGAACGAAGACCTTTGAGTCATGGAAAAAGCTGCCAAAAACGACCAGGCCTGGGTGGTTTTGGCAGCTATCAGGGATGTACAACTGACTAATAAAATTCGTAAACGCGGTTTTGAAGCGGAATATCTTGCCAGGATTTTAATAAGCTTCTGGCATAGTGCGGTTGCACTGGACGCGCATTGGAGCCGAGATAGTCATGCAATTGCTTTAATTGCATCACTGATGCTTGAATCGGATTTTTAAACACCATCCAATAAACGCCTTCAGAACAAGGCGGTGTGGTTAAAGAACCACTGTATTTATAAAACTTTTTATCTGCCGGAAAGAAAGTAGCCGGATGAATTTTAATCCATTCATGAATATCAACTTTATCCTTGGTTTGCGGCAAAACGGGAAGGATTTGCGCCAAAGCTTCGTTTTCTTCCCCTTCTTGGAACAAGACACCGATCACTGCTAAATTGCCGTCAGCATCTTTATGCACCAGATGCATTTCCATTGGATAGTTAAAGCCATCTCGCTGATGTTCTGACGGGGTATGGAAATGGTATTGCAGTAACTCAAATCGACGACCGTCAATTTCGATATAACTACCCAATGGAATATTGACTTGTAAGGTATGACCATTATTGATCATTTTGAGCGCCGTTTCCCGATAATAAACATCAAACCCAGGTAAGCTGGTGGTGCCTACGGCTTGTTGCATTTTTAAATTAATGGGAGACTGGTTCTTGCCCGTTTGACATAAACTGAATTGATCTGACAACTCACCCCAGTAACGCGGTCCCGTTTCGCCAAAATAGCTCCAATGGGGCGGGTGCTCGGGCGCTGAATGAGACTTTTTTTCCGCTTTTTCTGTCGGTTGTTGATGTGCTGACTCTTGTTTTTCCGGCGGTTCTGGCTTGGAACGGGTTGGCTTTGATACCTGTTTTTCTTCAACCACTTCACCATATTTTTTAGCTTCTGACTTTAAATCAATTAAAGGCTCAACTGCAGCAAATGCCGCACTATAGAGCGGCATTATCAAGCTTACAAAAACCGTTATGACCAACCATCTTTTCATACTATTTCCTCAAACTGAACACGGTCCTTTAGCACAGGACACGGATTTGAATATTTCATGACGCTTTCGACTTAAAAGTTTTTATAAGCAAATACCTAACCAACTGACCTGTATCAGCCGAAATGATTTAGCGCAAAACCCTCTGGTTAGGCTTTTCGAGCATCCAATATCGATTGAAAAACGGCTAATTCGGACTGTTGAATGGCAAACACCCCTTCACCGCCCTGTTCAAATTCAAACCAATAGAATGGCAATTCTGGATAGGCCTGTTCTAAATAATACTGTGACACGCCCACTTCAACGATTAAAGTGCCGCCTTCATTGAGATGATTGGCGGCTTCGGCCAAAATGCGCCTGACCAAATCCAAACCATCCTCGCCTGCCGCTAGCCCCAAAGCCGGTTCTTGCTGAAATTCGGCAGGCAAAGCGGACATTTCAATATCATCAACATAAGGCGGGTTCGACACGATCAAGTCATACCGTTTACCTTCTAGTGCTGAAAACAAGTCGGATTCAATGGTCTGCGCCACTGATTCCAGTCCATAACGTTCAATATTCTGTTGCGCCACGGCTAAGGCTGCCGGCGAAATATCCACCAGATCCACCTGGGCATGAGGGCAAGCTTGCAAGCTGGCAATGCCAATACAACCGCTTCCGGTGCACAAATCTAAAATTTGGGTGACCTCATCTGCCTCAACCCAAGGTTCATAACGCTGAGCAATCAATTCAGCAATCGGCGAGCGCGGTACCAGGGTATCTGACGTCACTTTGAATCGCATCCCTGCAAACCAAGCTTCACCGGTAATATAGGCCGTCGGTTGACGAGTTTCAATACGCTGACGAAACAAGTCGGTGACCATTACTTTTTCGGACTGGGTCAATCGCGCCGTTAAATAAGTGTCCGGCAATTCCCAAGGCAATTTCAACGCAAAAAACACCAATACCCGTGCATCATCAAAGGCATTGTCCGTTCCTTGACCATAACTGAGTTCGGCCTTTTGAAACAGAGTTCCGCCCCAACGAACAAAGTCGACAACGGTTTCAAGCGGCTCGTACTGATAACTTAAAGAGGGTTTTAAAGAGGTCATATTTACACTCACTTAGCTGAGGCTGGTTTTTGAGCATGTTTGGGACGGAAGGCCTTAATAAAGTCTTCATTAGTCTCAATATAGCCGCCTTCAATCAAATCTATGCAGTAAGGAACTGCCGGGAACACCGCGCCCAAACAGTCACTGATGGCAGAAGGTTTGCCGGGTAAATTAATGATTAAACTGTGACCACGGGTGCCGGCGATTTGTCGAGATAAAATGGCTGTCGGCACAAACTGTAAAGAGACAGCGCGCATTTGCTCAGCAAAGCCATCCAAAATTTTATCGCACACCGCTTCGGTCGCTTCTGGCGTCACGTCCCGTTTGGCTGGCCCGGTTCCGCCGGTGGTTAAAATCAAATCACACCCTTCTTGATCCGCTAACTCACAAAGGGTTTGTTCGATGTATTCACGCTCATCAGCAATGACGCGTGACACGCCCTGCCAATCACTTTTGAGCGCTTGACCAATCCATTCCTGCATGGCAGGGCCGCCCAAATCTTCATATTCACCTCGACTGGCTCTATCCGAGATAGTGACAAAACCGATTTTGATGTGCTTCATAACAAATCCTTTTGATGCTTAAATTTTACATCTGAGTATGATACCGCATCTTGTTTATTGCCAGTCACCATCAACTCGAATATTTCATAGAATATTTGGCTTCTAGGGTTGAATCTGAATCATTTCACCCTATAAAACCTGTCTCCAAAAAACGAAAGATTTTGCTATGACTCAAACCACAGACTTAGACAACCTTGCCGAAGAAATGGAAGCCATTGAAGGTGAACACTTGGAAATGTCGACAACCGGCACCGAAATGGTTCGAGCTGATTCCAACAAGCCCGATACGCTATTCTTATTGCCGGTGAAAGAGCGACCCTTTTTCCCAGGCCAAACCTTACCCATTATTTTAGACAAGCAAATCTGGGGCGAGACCTTCGAGCGCATGATTAAAGAGGGCATTCATTATATCGGCATTATCTATGTTGAGGCCGATGATCATAGCAAAGCAACCCCTGAAGACTTCGCGCTGACGGGCACTTTAATTCGCATCCACGACCCTAAAATCAAATCCGACTATATCCAATTGGTGGCTGAAGGCCTGTGTCGTTTTCAGATTAACCAATGGATTAATGCAGAAGCGCCCTATCAGGCCAGCGTAACTTATCCGGCCGACATTCGAAACGGGAGTAAAAAGGAATTTAAAGCCTATGGCTTAGCCATTATGAATGCATTTAAAGAGTTACTGCCCCTCAATCCGTTATACAGTGAAGAGTTAAAGTATTTCTTAAACCGTTACAGCGCTTCCGATTCGCATCATTTAGCGGATTTTGCCGCCGGATTAACCGCTGCCAGCAATGAAAAGCTTCAGGATTTGCTCGATACCCTAGACTTGGTTGAACGCCTAGAAAAAGTGCTCGCACTGTTCAAACACGAAATCGAAGTCACCAAATTGCAATTTAATATTCGTGAACGTGTCGAAGAAAATCTCAATCAACAGCAACGCGATTTTTTCTTAAGGCAGCAACTTAAAGAAATTCAAAAAGAGCTCGGCATGGTCAAGGATGACCGTACCGCTGATGCCGAACTCTTCGAAGAACGTATTGAAGCCTTATCACTGTCAGCAGAAGCGCACAAAAAAGCGGATGAAGAACTGAATAAAATCAAAATGCTGGACCCACAGTCACCCGAATATGGCGTAGCCAGAAATTGGCTGGACTGGCTGACGCAACTGCCTTGGGGACAATATAGTAACGACAAACTGGATTTGAAACGGGCACGAAAAATCCTCAACAAAGGCCATGATGGCTTAGACGATGTGAAGGATCGGATTGTTGAATTTTTAGCGGTTGGAGCATTGAAGGGTGAAATTTCGGGTTCCATTATCTGTTTGGTTGGGCCGCCAGGGGTTGGAAAAACCTCGATTGGGCGTTCTATTGCCGAATCCTTAGGTCGACAATTTTATCGGTTTTCGGTCGGCGGCATGCGTGATGAAGCCGAAATAAAAGGACATAGACGCACCTACATCGGTGCGATGCCCGGAAAATTCATCCAGGCGTTAAAAGATTGTGGCTCCGCCAACCCTGTCATTATGCTGGATGAAATTGACAAAATTGGCTCATCTTATCAAGGCGACCCAGCGTCAGCCTTGCTAGAAGTGCTGGACCCCGAACAAAATAGCGAGTTTATGGATCATTTTATGGACCTGCGTTTTGACCTCTCAAAAACGCTGTTTATTTGCACGGCAAATACGCTCGATTCCATTCCCCATGCGCTATTAGATCGTATGGAGGTGATTCGGTTATCGGGTTATATAACCGAAGAGAAAGTCCAAATTGCCAAACATCATCTCTGGCCAACGCTGCTTGAAGACGCAGGCCTGGTTAAAAATCAGCTCAAAATCACCCAAGCAACGCTACGCCACGTTATTGAAGGCTATGCGCGCGAAGCCGGTGTTCGAAACCTTAAAAAGCAATTAGCGAAACTGATTCGAAAACTGGCCATCCGCTTTGTCAATGGTGAAATTGAACAGGCCACGCTGCATGTTAAAGACATTGAATCTTTACTGGGAAAACCACGCTTTGTTAATGAAAAACCCAGTCAACAAATTGGCACGG
>CBFHUY010000079.1:0-8292 GCA_965658885.1 Hydrogenovibrio sp. | reverse complement strand
TTTGTTGAAGACGCCGTGAATGTGGTGATTGATGCGTTGCCTTTCCAGGTTTCCGGGGCAAAAATACTAGAGCAGATTGCATCCCAGATGCGGGCTAAAAAGCTCCCAATGGTGGTGGATTTACGAGATGAATCGGATCATGAGAACCCCGTTCGGTTGGTCATCGAATTACGATCCAAGCGAGTAGATGCTGAAATGGCGATGTTGCATTTGTTTGCGACGACTGACCTCGAAAGAAGCTACCGAGTGAATTTAAATGTGATTGGCTTAAACGGTCGTCCACAAGTGAAAAGCTTAAAAACCATGCTTTCCGAATGGTTGATTTTTCGGACAGAAACCGTGCGAAGACGGCTGCAATATCGCTTAGATAAAGTGTTAGCACGGTTGCATATCTTGGATGGTTTGTTAATTGCCTTTTTAAATATTGATGAGGTGATTGCCATTATTCGCGAAGAAGACCGCCCTAAACCGGTATTGATTGAACGGTTTGGCTTGTCACAAACTCAAGCAGAAGCCGTATTAGAACTGAAGTTACGTCATCTTGCCCGATTAGAGGAGATGCGAATTCGTTCTGAGCAGGAAGATTTGGAAAAAGAGCGTCAAAAAATTGAAAAGACCTTGGCCAGCTCGGCTCGCATGAAAACTTTGGTCAAAAAAGAATTATTAGCAGATGCGGAACTTTATGGCAATGAACGTCGTTCCTTGATATTAGACGCGCCGGCCGCTCAGGCACTTAGCGAGCAAGATTTGATACCTTCTGAATCGATTACGGTGGTGTTATCGGAGAATGGCTGGGTCAGAGCAGCGAAGGGGCATGATGTTGATGGTCGTGCCCTCAGTTATAAGTCTGGTGATGCATTCCGTGCACAAGTGTCAGGACAAAGTCGCCAAATGGCGATCTTTTTAGACTCGTCGGGACGCGCTTATAGTGTGGCAGCGCATACGCTTCCATCTGCAAGAAGTCATGGCGAGCCTTTAACCGGACGACTCAGTTTAGCGCAAGGTGCGCAGTTTACTCAGGTTCTACTCGGGGCTGGCGAAGAAAAGATCATTTTGGCCTCCAGTGGCGGCTATGGTTTTATTACTCAGTTAGAGCATTTGATCTCCAAAAACAAAGCTGGAAAAGCGGTAATGACCTTACCTAAAGGAGGACAGTTATTGCAGCCTGCATCTTATCAGCAAGGAGATTGGATTGCCGTTGTAACCAATGAGCCTCGACTGCTCGTCTTTGATGGACAGGAATTACCTGAACTGGCTAAAGGCAAAGGCAATAAATTGATTCAGTTGCCAAAAAATTGCCAGATTACGGCTGTGTTTGCCTTCTCTCCAGGGCAAAAAATTGAGCTGGTGGCAGGCGATTATGCTAAATCGTTTGGCCCCAGTGCGATTGAAGAGGCTTTCGCAAATCGGGCAAAACGCGGGATTCCTTTGCCTAGAACGTTAAAGAAATGTACACAGATACGACTTCAAGAATAATATCCATTCGGTTGGTATTGATATTGCTTGTATTCGCCTAGTTTATAGAATACGGTTGAAAAGTAGCCATTATGATTTCAAAATTTTTTGCAATACTCGTCATTATTGGGAGTTCCGTCGGCGGATTTATCTGGTCTGGCGGATCGCTTGGTTCATTATGGCACCCCGCTGAATTGTTGGTGATACTTGGGCTTGGGTTGGGCGTGTTTCTAAGCTCAACCCCTGTTTATATCTGGAAAAAAACACTGGTGTTTACCGGACGTTTTTTCAGTGGTGGACGAATTAATCAAAAAAACTATGTTGAATTGCTGAGCTTATTGGATGACCTGGCTAGACTGGTACGTGCAGATGGGTTGTTGGCGTTAGACCGACATATGGAGGATCCGGATAGTAGTAATATCTTTTCCAAATACCCACTGGTGATGAAGCACCGAGAGTTAAAAAAGTTTATCGTTGATAATTTTAGTTTTCTACTTCTTAACCCCCCTCAGTCACTGAATTTTGAACACTATCTAGAGAATCAGATTGATGATGTTTATCAATCGATGATGGAAGTTCCAAAGGCGACTGGTAAGGTGGCGAATTTGATGCCTGGTTTCGGGATTATTGCCGCGGTCATGGGGGTTATTTTGACCATGAATTTACTTGGTGGCGATATGGATGTTTCTTTGATAGGGACGTCAATCGGTGCCGCATTAGTGGGAACCTTGACCGGGATATTTTTTGCATTTTCAGTGATCGCCCCTTTTACCCACGCCGTTGAAATCATGATTCGCCAGGATAAAGCGATGTTCTCTGTGGTGGCATCTTTTCTACTCGCCTTTTCTTATGGGGTTTCCCCGGCATTGGCCTTTGAAATTGGTCGGCAACGTGTGCCACCTGAATTTGAGATAACTCGGCCAGGAAGTGAATAATGTCAAGAAAAGATAACCATGATACTCATGAAGAAGGGGGCGCTTGGGAAATTGCCTTAGCAGACCTAATGACGACCTTGATGGTTTTCTTCTTGGTAATGTGGTTATTGTCCATTGTTGATACCGATAAACGCAAAGCATTTGTGAATGGACTCATGGGTCAGGGAACCTCTGGTGATGTCTTTACTGAAGAAACCACTGGAAAGCAGGTTGAAACGGACGCAATTGAGCCGATTGCCGAATTGAAACAGCCGATTACCACTGATGAAATCAAGGAAGTTTTGTCTGAAGTTGATCCCAAGGATATCGATGTGGAAGAAACGGAGGATTACACTAAAATTACGCTGCGATCGGATAGCTTTTTTGAAAGTGGTCGTGCATCCATTACCGATAGTACCCGTGAGCAGTTAGAACAGTTGGGTGAATCTTTGGCTGGTCGCGAACAAGGGCTAACGATTACCGGCTATACAGACAGTATTCCCATTAATAATTTGCAATTCCCATCAAACTGGGAGCTTTCTGCCGCTCGAGCGGCAACCATTGCTCGTACCTTTATTTATATGGGTGTTGAGCCTGGGTTAGTAACGATTGAAGGCAAGGCGGATAATGAACCCGTTGCGCCCAATTCGACTGCCTATGGTCGATCTTTAAATCGTCGAGTGATTATCTTAGTGGATAAGAAAGCAAAGGAAAATCCGCCTGAAGCATCTTCAAGCAGCAGACCTGCTGCTACGCCAATACCTACCATGCAATCAAATGGGCTTCAACCTTAGGAACAGGTTGGACATTGTGGGTCCTGCGGCAGTTTTAAGGTACGAATTTGCATCGTAACACCATCAATTATCATCAATTTCCCCGTCAGTGTAGGCAGTCCCAATAGCGCTTTAATGGCTTCCATTGCCTGCATGGAACCAATCATGCCAACCAAAGGAGCAACCACTCCATTTTGACTGCAGGTCTCATTTTCGGTTGCGGATGCTTTGTAAAGACATTGGTAGCAGGGCGTATTGTCAACCCGAAAATCGTAAGTGGTTAATTGTCCTTCCCAGCGGATGGCAGCGCCAGACACTAAGGGTTTTTTATGCTGAAAACAGGCCTGGTTCAGTGCATAACGGCTGGTAAAGTTGTCGGTACAATCCAATAGGATGTCAGCTTTTTGTACCAATTCACTGAGTTCGGTTTCGTTAAGCTGATGGTTGATGGTGTGAATTTGAATATGCCGATTTAAGTCTTGTAGTTGTTTCTTGGCTGACAGAACTTTGGCTTCACCAACTTGACGTTCCGTGTGAATAATTTGACGCTGTAAATTAGAATCATCCACCGTATCAAAGTCTACCAGCGTGACAGTACCTATCCCCGCAGCGGCTAAATAAAGTGCTGCCGGAGACCCTAATCCACCGAGGCCAAAAATCACTGCGTGAGATTGCGCTAAGGTTAGTTGACCTGAGTAGTCAATTTCCGAAAGTAGTATTTGGCGGCTGTATCGGCTAAGTTCGTCATCATTCAATTCAGTTTTTTGGGTATTCATGGTGGGGCTGCGACTTCCATAAAAGATTTGGGGTGAAAATTACATTTGTCCAAGGGTTATTCTAGGGCGATGGCCATAGTCTTGTCGAGTTTCAATGTGGCTAAATCCGGCTTGTTGAAAAAGGGCTTGAACGGGTTTAGCTTGTTGGTAACCATGTTCTAGAATGAGCCAGCCATTGGCCTTTAAATGCTTAGGGGCTAGAGAAATGAGTTGACGAATGTCTTCAAGACCATCTGAACCCGAAACAAGTGCCGTTTCTGGTTCGAAACGGACATCGCCTAGGTCTAAATGGGGGTCTTTGGTTTCAATGTAGGGCGGATTTGATACGATTAAATCAAATGATTGATCCGCCACAGGTTGAAACCAATCGCCTTGTTTAAAGGCAATATCAAGTTGGTGTCTCTGCGCATTTTGTTGTGCTACTTTCAGTGCCGCTTGGCTGAAATCAATGGCGGTCGCTTGGCAACGGGGGTGTTGCTGTTTCAGTGCACAGGCAATCGCGCCAGACCCAGTGCCAAGGTCGCAAAATGACCAGGCCTGGTTGTTTTTAGTCGTCATTTTCTCTAATGCGGTTTCGACCAATATTTCCGTATCGGGCCTTGGAATTAAAGTGGCTTCGGTTACATAGAAATCCAAACCAAAAAAAGCCCGTTCACCGGTTAGATAGGCGATAGGCTTGCCAGCTAGACGTTGTGCCAATAACTGTTCATACTGGGTGTGTTGCGCTTCAGTAAGCCGTGTCTCTGGCCAGGTGTAAAGATAGGTTCGGCTTTTATTGAGGACAAATCCCAGCAGTAATTCAGCGTCTAATGCAATGGTGTCTGATTGGGATGCGGCCAGTTTTGATTTAGCATAAACTAACGCCTGATCAATGCGCATGAAACCTTGGTTGGTGTGCGTCTCACTCGTCATCGCTTAATTTAGCAAGTTGTTCGGCTTGATACTCGTTAATGAGTGGATCTATGACTTGGTGAAGCCCGCCCTGCATCACTTCATCTAGTTTGTAGAGGGTTAAATTGATGCGGTGATCTGTGACGCGCCCTTGTGGATAGTTATAGGTTCGAATCCGTTCAGACCGATCACCACTCCCCACTAGACTTTTTCGCTCTTGAGCAATTTCTTGGTCGTGAACACGTTGACGTTCATCCATAATTCGCGAAGCCAGTAAAGACATGGCTCTGGCACGGTTCTTATGCTGTGATCGTTCATCTTGGCATTCAACCACGGTGCCCGTTGGTAAATGGGTGATGCGAATGGCGGAATCGGTTTTGTTGACGTGCTGTCCACCTGCGCCTGAGGCACGGAAGGTGTCGACTTTTAAGTCGGCAGGATTAAGATCAATTTGTTCAACGTCCGCGGCTTCTGGCATAATCACCACTGTCGCGGCTGAGGTGTGGACTCGCCCTTGTGTTTCGGTGGCGGGAACACGTTGTACTCGGTGAGCACCCGATTCAAATTTGAGTTTTGAATAGGCGCCATCCCCAATGATTCGCACAATAATTTCTTTAAAGCCGCCATGTTCGCCTTCTTGCGAGTTGATGATTTCAACTTGCCAGCGTTGGGTTTCGGCATAACGGCTGTACATTCTAAAGAGATCCCCAGCAAAAATGGCCGCTTCGTCTCCGCCGGTACCGGCACGTATTTCCAAAAAGATATTGGCATCATCATTGGGGTCTTTAGGCAGTAGCATTTTTTGTAATTCGGACTCTAACTCAGCTTGCTTCTTTTCAAGCAAGGGCAGTTCTTCTTGTCCCATTTCTTTGAGTTCGGCGTCACCCGACTTAATCATGTCCTTCGCTTCCTGAAGGTCTGATTCATTTGCCAAAAAGTCATTAAAAGCGCTGACGACAGGGGTCAATTGAGCATGTTCCTTGCTCAAACTGCGAAATTTATTTTGATTGCTGATCACTTCAGGATCTGAAATGAGGTAGTTTATTTCATCAAGGCGTTCAATCAGGCCTTCAAGCTTAGCACGAATGGATTGTTTCATAGGGAGTCGTTAGTTTTCTTTTTGCATCGAATTTTTGGACGTCGCAACTTCTGGTAGTAACAGTTTTTTTGCGGCCTCTAGCACTTCGATTTCGCCATTTAATCCTGCTTGATTCAGGTTGTGGGTTGAGGTGTGTAAAATTTTATTGGTTAGCTGGTTGGCTAATTTCGTCAATAGGGTTGAAGGGTCCGCACCCAACTCAAGCTGGTGGTGAGTTTCGCTTAGTAGCTGTTGTTTTAATTCGTGGGCCTGTTGACGGTAGCTTTGAATGATCGGGCTGACCACTTGGGTTGCCTTATACTGATTGATAAAGGCTTGTGCTTGAGTATCGACAATTTCTTCAGCTGCTAAGGCGGCATCTTGTCGAGATTGTTTGTTTTCTTCGATAATCTCTTGTAAGTCGTCGACACTGTAAAGGTAGGTATCACTGAAATCGCCAACTTGGGCTTCAATATCTCTCGGAACCGCAATATCAACCATAAACATCGGTTTGTGCCGACGCTGCTTAAGCGCATCTTCAACCATCTTGGTTTTAATAATGGCATCTGGGCAAGCCGTTGAAGCGATTACGATGTCTGCTTCATGCAGGTGGTCTTTGATTTCTGCAAGATTAATGGCATAGCCACCAAGTGTTTCTGCCAGTTGGTGAGCCTTAGAAAGGGTGCGATTCGCAATGATTAAGTTGCCGATCTGATTTTCTTTAAGATGTCGCGCCACCAGTTCGATGGTTTCTCCCGCACCAATTAACAGCGCATTTTGATCCTTTAAACACCCAAAAAACTGTTTGGAAAGGGCAACGGCGGCAAATGCGACAGAAACGGGACTAGATCCAATCTCGGTATCGGTTCGGACTTGTTTGGCCGTTTTGAAAATACATTGAAATAACGCATGTAATGTTTGGTGAATGCTGTCATTCTTGTGAGCGAGCTGATACGCATCTTTTATTTGACCGAGGATTTGCGGTTCACCCAGTACCAGAGAGTTGAGGCCGCTTGCCACTCGCATGATATGTTTTATTGCATCCAAGTCATTGTATTCGTACAGATATTGCGAAATGCTTTGTTGCTGCAATTGAAAAAACTGATGAAGCCAGTCGTAAATAGATTGGGTGTCTTCAGCATTTAAGGTCGCATAAATTTCAGTGCGATTGCAGGTCGATAGGATAACGCATTCTGTGGCGAGCGATTGCTCCTTGAGTTCAGCCAATGCATGCTGTACTTGTTCAGGTGAAAAAGAAATTTTTTCACGAATATCCACTGGTGCCGTTTCGTGGTTTACACCCAAAACAAATAATTTCATAAGGAATCGTTTAGCCAAAAAGGAGAAAAATAATGCAATTTAAGGGATGTAATTTTGCTAAATTATAGCCTTAATTGCAAGTTTTACAGTGTGTTTTTACACTTTTATCAAATTATGGGGAAAGATTTGTCAGGATTAGTTGTATTTAAACCCGTTATTTTACGGATTCTATTGTTGGTTGTCGGGTTGGTTTTAAGCGGTTGCGCTCAACTGAAACCCAAAGCTGAGTCGGGTTCAGAACCAGGTGCTGCTCAACCCCAGTCCGCATCAAAGCCAGTGGCCTCTCCTCAACCTGAGAAGGATATGGCTCAAATTGAATTGACCGCTGCAGAAATGTATCGTGTCATGTTGGCGGAAATGTTGGTGGTGAAAGGCGATGTGCGCACTGGATTTTCAGTCATGCATGATGTCGCAGCGCTAACGCGACAACCTGAGCTGGCTGAGCGTGCCTTTAAGCTCTCAATGGCGACTTATGATTTAGCATCCATCGCTTCGGCGGCAGCTTTGTGGCGAGATGTCTCGCCGGAAGAGCCTTTGGCTTGGAAGGCGTCTTATATTATGCAAGCGCGTGATGGGCGAGTTGATGAAGCCATTTCGAGTTGGTCTCGTTTTCAGCAATTGTCGGGTCAGGATTTGGTGCATGTTTTGATGGAAACGGGTGTGCGTGTTACTCAGGCAGTTCCGGCTGAGCATGGGTTGGTTTTTTTACAGCAATTGCGTCAAAAGTATCCACAGAGCCTGGTAATGCATTATGTGTTAGGGATGGCGTCAGAAGCTTATAAGCAATATGCGTTAGCGATTAAGCAGTTAGAAAGTACGATTGCTCAAATTAATTCCGAAACTTCACATGAAATGGGGTCTGAGTTGAGGCAGCAGCTTTATCGAGAATCCTATTATTTATTGGCGAATGCTTATTTAAAGTCGGGGCAATCGGAGTTAGGGTTGGTTCGTTTAGCGGATTATATTAAGGCTCACCCTAAAGATTGGAAGTTTCAAGAGCGCTATGCGCGAATGGAGGTAAAGGTTGGCCGATTTGATTTGGCAGAGTCTCGTTATTTGAAAGTGGTCGAAAATGAGCCAGATGC
>CBFHUY010000078.1:0-8298 GCA_965658885.1 Hydrogenovibrio sp. | reverse complement strand
ATGAGGTATCGCGCTTTTTCCGCTATCGCATCTCTCATGAAACGCTGTAATTGCTGATCGGCGACAGCTTCGGTTAAACCGTGTAAGTCGATTTGCCAAATCGTTTGGAAAAGGCCTTTTTGCAAACGTTTAAAGGATTTTGCATCCAGTTGAGGGCGTTTAAAGGATAATTTTTGGTGCGCATCGACTGCGCTGATTCCGTCTTCAGTCGTATGGGCAGCTGTTGATAAATAATCATCGGCCTCCGGCTGAAAAAAATGAAGTGACTTCTTTGGGGAAGCGGTTTTTTGAGAGCGTTTGGATGACGCTATGACGATCTTGTTGGGTGACGTCTTTAGTTTGGTAACGTCACTCACTGCGTCTGCAAAGAGGGATTTATCTTCATTCGTTAGTTTTGTCATACTATAATGTTGTTTTCCGAATTGACCGAACTCGATGGTATTTTACTTGACCTGTTTTAGTGAGTGAAGGTTTATCCATAAAAGGCATATATGAAAATTTTACTGTCAAATGATGATGGCTATGATGCACAAGGGATTCGTGCGTTATGGGACTGTTTACATCAACTCAACTTACATTCAGAATTACGCCTCATTGCACCTGATCGTAATCGCAGCGCAGCCAGTAATTCATTGACATTGATGGAACCCTTGAGAATTCAAGCTCATGCAGAGCATATCTATAGTGTCAATGGCACACCAACAGATTGCGTTCATTTGGGTATTAATGGCGCCATGGACTTTCAGCCGGATATGGTTATTTCAGGGATTAATGCCGGCGCCAATATGGGGGACGATGTACTCTATTCTGGAACGGTCGCTGCAGCAACCGAAGGCCGTTTTCTTGGCAAACCATCCATCGCCGTTTCCTTGTGTGGTGACCAATATTTCGATACGGCAACCCAAGTGTTGTTAAAGTTGTTTAAAGAGCTGGATAAATTACCTTTTGATAAGGCAACGATTTTAAATATTAATATTCCAGATTGCGCTTATGAAGATATACAGGGCATTAAAATTACGCGTTTGGGGTCACGCCACTGTTCTGAAAAAGTGGTGACATCACATGATCCAAGAGGTAAAAAGATATACTGGGTTGGGCCAGCCGGTCAGGCACAGGATGCGTCTGAGGGGACGGATTTTCATGCGGTTGAAAATGGCTATGTATCTATTACGCCATTAAAAGTCGATTTAACCCACTACGAAATGCAGCCGCTATTAGCGAATTGGGTGAATGGGCTTTCATGAGTAGGCTATTAGATATGCCCGTTTGTTATCCAAATGACGCTTATGCTGATAATCAAGGGGTGGGCATGACGTCACAGCGCACGCGCAACCGCTTGGTCGAGCGCTTAATTTTTTTAGGGGTTACGGATGAGGCGGTGCTGAATGCCATTCGGGTGACGCCTAGGCATTTATTTATTGATGAAGCTTTAGCCAGTCGCGCTTATGAAGATACGGCATTACCGATTGGCTATGGCCAAACCATTTCGCAACCCTATATAGTCGGCTATATGATTGAAGCGCTGCAATTGCAAGGCGACGAAAAAGTGCTCGAAATTGGAGGTGGCTCGGGTTATGCCGCTGCGGTGCTGGCTGAAATTGTCCAACAGGTTTATACGGTGGAGCGCATTGATTTTCTAGCAGAAATGGCCGCCAAAAATCTCGCGCAGCAAGGCTATGACAATGTCACTGTCATTAGCGGGGATGGCACAACGGGTTGGGAAACCGTTGCGCCGTTTGATGCCATATTGGTGTCCGCAGGAGCGCCCAGCATTCCAGAAAGCCTTAAACAGCAATTGGCCATTGGTGGACGACTGGTCGTTCCAGTCGGGACTCATCAAAATATTCAAGAACTCATGCGCATTACACGCCGAACAAAAGAACAGTTTGATCAGGAAAAACTGGCCGATGTCCGTTTTGTGCCCTTAATCGGTGAACAAGGCTGGGAAGTCGAAACCCCTTCCGCGCAAACAAGCGCGCCCCGCGTCATTCAAACCAAACCAATAATCAATGACGCTTTGCCTAAGCTGATTTTAGAAAACAGTGACGCCTTCCAATCCGTCGAAGATGCGAATTTGGACAATCTTATAACGCGTATTGGCGATGCCCAAGTGGTGTTGATTGGCGAAGCCAGTCATGGCACCTCAGAATTTTATGCCATGCGTGCTCGCATCACCCAACGCTTAATTGAAGAAAAAGGCTTTACCATCGTTGCTGCGGAAGCCGATTGGCCGGATGCGGCTCGCATTGATCATTATGTTCGTCATCGAAATACTTCACCTGCAGAATGGACGGCATTTTCGCGCTTTCCGACTTGGATGTGGCGGAATACCGAAACACGAGATTTTATCGACTGGCTCCATGAACACAATAAAACCATGGAAAAAGAACAACGCACTGGCTTTTATGGCCTGGATATGTACAGTCTGTTTACGTCCATTAATGCCGTGGTGGAATATTTGGAAGAGCTTGATCCAGACTTGGCCGAAGTGGCACGGTGGCGTTATGGCTGTTTAAGTCCGTGGGAAACCGATCCAGCAGCTTATGGCAGAGCCGCACTGAATGATCAGTACCAAGATTGTGAAAATGATGTGGCTCAAATGTTGACCGAACTGTATCAAAAACGCCATGCGTATCTGTTAAATGATGGTGAACGCTTTTTAGATGCCAGCCAAAATGCCGAACTGATTGCCAATGCCGAACGCTATTATCGCATTATGTATTATGGTTCTCGTGCCTCTTGGAATCTGCGAGATCAACACATGTTCGACACCTTGAACCGTGTGATCAAAGCGCGAGGAGCAGGCGCAAAAGCCATTGTTTGGGCACATAACTCTCATATTGGCGATGCCTCCGCAACGGAAATGGCAAATCGCGGTGAACACAATATCGGACAATTGTGTCGTCAAGCATTTGGCGATGCCGCCTATCGAATTGGCTTCGGAACCGATCATGGCACGGTGGCTGCTGCATCCAACTGGGATCAACCCATGCAGATCAAAACCGTTCAACCCGCTCACCCGCAGAGCTATGAAGCCCTTTTTCACCAAACCCAACAACCGGGATTGATTTTACCCTTGCGACACAACCCTAACTCACAACTGATTCAACAACTCAACAAGCCAAGATTGGAGCGCGCCATCGGCGTGATTTATCGCCCTGAAACCGAATTGGCCAGTCACTATTTTGAAGCCGTTTTACCGCTTCAATTTGATGAATATATCTGGATGGATAAAACGCACGCAGTGACGCCGTTGACCACGGAAGAGATCAGCGGCATGCCTGAAACTTATCCATTTGGCATTTAGAGGTGATCGAATGGATACCGCTACTCCGCGTATTTTGCCCGTCAAAACGACAGCACAAATTGAACAAGTTGCCCGTTTAGCAAAACAAATCTGGCAGCAACACTTCACGCCGATTATTGGCGAAGCGCAAGTGCGCTATATGCTCAAACACTTTCAAAGTGCTCCGGCTATACAGCAACAAATCAGCGATGAGTCCGTTGCGTATTTTTCAGCTCACAGCAAAAACCAACCCATTGGCTATATGGCTTTGATTGCCAATCCAGATCACAACAAAATGATGCTGAGTAAGCTTTACGTCTCAGCAGATGTAAGGGGAATTGGAGTAGGTAAAACATTGCTAAATCATGCTGAACAGCTCAGCCGTCAGCAGGGGTTTGAAGCATTATGGCTAACGGTTAACCGACACAACCACCACCCCATTGACTGGTATCTACGACAAGGATTTGCCATCGTTGATGAACAACAAAAAGACATAGGCAACGGCTTTGTGATGGATGACTATATTATGGAAAAACCCCTGGCTAAAATAACCATACCCAAGGGCACGACCGGCTTGGATTAGAATAAGAAAGGGTCAATTGACCTAATCAACTTCAAAATGAAAGTGATCTTCAGCAAACACCTCCAAACAAGCATTTACTGCTTCAGTGTCATACAGAATACCTTTATTTTGTTTAATCTCATCCAGAGCCACTTCAATGCCGAGCGCTTGCTTATAGGGCCGATGACTAGCCATCGCTTCTACCACATCCGCCACTGCAACAATCCGCGCTTCTAGGCATATCGCTTCACCTTTCAAGCCTTGTGGATAACCAGAACCATCCATGCGCTCATGATGTTGGTGGGCAATATCCGCCACTGGCCAAGGGAAGCGAATATCCTTCAGAATATCGTAGCCAACCTGAGCATGGTTCTGAATCATCATATACTCAATCTCCGTAAGCTTTGTAGGCTTAACCAATAGTTCTGCCGGAACCTGAATCTTGCCGATATCATGAATTGTCGCCCCCATGTGAATCCCTTCAATCTGGTCATCATTTAACCCCATTCGCTTCGCAATCGCACAAGCAAGGCTCGCCACTCGACGCTGATGACCGGCGGTATATGGATCTCTGGCTTCCACCGCTCGTGCAATCGCATCAACGGTTCCGGCAAGGCTATCATGCATCTGTTCCAAGTGGTGTTCATTCTGCGCCATCGCCTTGTCGCGTTCCAATCGTATTCGCAAGCTGCTCACACCAAACGCCAAATCAGCCGCCATTTCTTCCAACAGGTCAACTTCTCTAGCGGTAAAGGCATTTGTCTCATCCGCATAGACATGCAAAATGCCAAACACCTTATTATGATTTTTGAGTGGCAAAGCAATACTCGCAACACAGCCCTGTCGAATCAGCTCCGCCTTCCATTCGGGATAAAGCGGATCTTTCTCGATGTCTTTGACCACTTGAGTCTTACCACTCCGAACGGCTTGGCCGCTGGGACCCATACCCTTTTCATCGTCAGCCCAACTCGGTTGTACACAGACAAGAATGCCATTTTGATCCCCAGCGCTCGCCATATTCTTAATCGATTTAACGGCATCTTGCTGCACATAACCCACCCAAGCCATGTGATAATCTTTTTGCTCAACGATGGCGTTGCAGATCGCTTGCAGTAACTGCACCTCTTCTTTCGCATGAACCAACTCTCGATTGACGCTACTCAGCGCTTGCAAGGCTCGGTTAGCATGCCCTAAATTAATTTCAGCCAATTTCAGCTCGGAGATATCTTGCACTGTTCCTGATGAAAAAATTGGCTTACCATTCTCGTCATAGCTAGTTTCACCCCGTTCAAGGACATGCTTAATACGGCCATCTGACATTAATAAACGGTGTTCAGCTTGATAAGGCTGTTGTTCTCTGATTGCGTCGGCAAACATCTTGTCGACCCTTTCTCGATCATCAGGATGAATGGCATCCAGAAACACTTCATACGAGGCACCTGATTTTTTTGGATCGACTTCAAAAATACGATACACTTCGTCCGTCCAAGAAAGATCATTGGTCACCAAATTTAGTTCCCAGCTGCCAATATGCGCAATGCGCTGTGCTTCGGCAAGATTATGCTGACTGGCACTCAGTCGCTGTTCGGCCATCTTACGTTCGGTGATATCAATGGAAATACCAAGCAAATGGGATGGCTTATCCTGTTCGTCATAGATGCCCACTTTAAAAGTATGCAACCATTTCTGTTGGCCATCTGCTGTTTGAATAGGCTCTTCAGCAACCTCCATCACATCGTGACTCTCTAAAACCAATCGATCTTTAGCCGTGAAAAACTCAGCCTGCTCTGGAGTGAAAAAGTCAAAGTCATTTTTACCGAGTAATTGCTGGCGTGAATAGCCAAGCATTTTTTCACCTGCACGGTTAAATCGCTCGAAACGCAGTTCCTCAGCATCTTTCAGGAACAACATCGCTGGGATATGCTCAACAATCGTGTCTAACAATTTTTCTGACTGTTTCAATGCTTCGCCAACGCGCTTCTGTTCAGTGATATCGACAAAAGTAGTCACCGCGCCAATCGTCTTGCTGCCGTGTTTTATTGGATAGGACCAATAAGAAACTGGAAAACTGGTGCCATCCTTACGCCACAACACTTCTTCATCAATATGAAATGCCTTCCCCTCATGGATACTTCGATGGGTCGGGCACGCAGATTCTGGGTAGGGCGATCCGTCTGGACGGCGATAATGGATCAAGGCATGCATATCTTTCCCCAGCAAGTCAGACTCATGCTCATAACCTAAGAGGTTGACACAAGCGGCATTTGCAAAAGTACATTGTCCTTTTAAATTCTGACCGTATATCGCATGGGCAATCGAATCGGTCAGCAGCCGAACTTCTGCCTCGCTTTTTTTTGCGGACAGTAGTGTTTTTTGTTGCCGGCGGCCGCCAAAAAAGATTCCCGCAATCCCCAATAACCAAATACCACCATGCCCAGCTAATAAGGTTCTAATTTCGAGGTTTTCGATGGTTAAGAGTTCATCGACCGGAATCGAAACACTGACCCCGCCTCGAATATCCCCCACTTTATAGCCCTGATGCGCATGACACTTCAAACAAGACGCTTCGACAAGCATCGGCTGCATAAACCGATAATAACGTTTACCATCAGCCTTTTCGTCGATGCCCGTGACTTCTTGCTTACCCTCTTCAAAAGCTTGAAGCGCTGTTATCTCCCATGAATCGGCTTTATTGGAAGGATTGATGGGATTCAGACTGGTAATATGGCCGTGCAATTGGGTACTTTTTTGCTCCATTTGCTCATTGATTTGGCGCATTACATAAGAGGAGTTCAGTAGCGTCAACTGCCGACCCGATTCGGTACGAATGTCCCTTTCTGGTATGCCTTTCAAATACTGGCTAGGTGGCGTCTCTTTGTCCACAGGCACATAAACCCCGCCATGACCGATGACCCAGTTTCGAAAACCCATTTCCATAATATGAATGGTCTTGGCCTGAGTGTGCATTTCGGCAGAAAATGCCTGACGGTGTTGATCAAAATTCAAAAAAACAGAGGTTGCGACAGCCAGCGTCCAGGCAAGCATCAGCGCTGCCATATAAAAGCCAATACGTTTTAGCGGAATGTTGGATGAGGTGTCATTTTTCATTATTGGATTTTAACGCATTCATATTTTGATTGTTGACAAGAGTTTACTCTTCTAATATGAGATGAATCAACTAATCGGTTTATTTTGGAATCATTCTAAAAATATCGCAGACATGAAAGAAGGGTAAAAATCCACCAGACCTCAAGGGCACAATGAGCCAGGTGGCAATAAACGTCCAAAACGGCGTTTTCTCGGTGAAAAACGCCCAGGCCTGACATGCCCTAGGCGTAGGGTTTTATAAGGAAGAGTTACAACGCCTTTTTAAAACTAAAGGCTCCGCGAATCTGACCAACAGTGTAACCAGTCGCCTTGTCGTTTGGATAGAGTTCTTGCAACTTCTGTTTCACACCATCACTCAAGTTGGTGCCGTGGCAATGCAAGCAAGGTTGCCCTTTGCCAATCCCAATCGCTTTCATATAGCGAAAGGTCTTTTGGCCATTCTCCTGCACCACTTCGCTATATTCGATTTTGGCGGGTTTCATACCATCCGCTCGCTGCTGTTCAAACTGATTTAACACCTTGGTTTCCCACGCATCGGGTTCCGCAATCGGTGAACGATTTTTTAAGCTCACCCGTTTTACATCCCAACCGGAACTTTTGCTCAGTTTTTGGGCAATCGCGGGCGCTTTATCTTTACACACACTAATCGCATGCACTGGCCCACCTTCTTTCATCGCTGCGCCCAACGCTGGCTTTAACTGTCCAACAAACTGTTTTGCTAACGCTCGTGCTTCAACCACCTCTGCGGAATTGGCAAAACTCACACTGCTCAAACTCACGCCTAATCCTAAAACTAACACCTTGCTGAATTTCATAATGGCATCCTTTCTGTTATTGACGGAAATAGAAATATTCAAATAAAACATATTATCACAAGAGGATATGGCTAAATAGCGCGACGTACATTCATCCATAACAAAAAAGTCACCGAAAACAATAATGCTTGCGCAATCGCCATCCATTGCAAACTCTGCTCAACAAAAGGCACCACCAAAGCAGCGACCACGCCTGCCGTGCCCATTTGAAAGAGACTTTGCATCGAGCTGGCCACCCCGCGGCGGGTGGGTAAACAATCCAAGGCCGCGATGCTCAATCCGGGATTGGCCATCGCAAACCCAACCGCAT
Source organism: Hydrogenovibrio sp. (assembly GCA_965658885.1). Classification (GTDB taxonomy): domain Bacteria; phylum Pseudomonadota; class Gammaproteobacteria; order Thiomicrospirales; family Thiomicrospiraceae; genus Hydrogenovibrio. The sequence continues at coordinate 217 of CBFHUY010000078.1, read as the reverse complement.
AGAACACTAACGGCGCAATCACCATCCAAGGTGCGGCTGCAAACTGACTTTCAAAAATCACATTCATAATGACACTGGCCGCAACCAATGCCAAAGCACCTGTAATCAAGGTACGACTGTTAAAGCGATGCGTTAAACGGTGAATAAGGATCGAACCGAGCAACACGCCCGACACCACCGGCACAAAAAACAACCAAAACTCTTGTTCCGACCAATG
>CBFHUY010000077.1:0-8299 GCA_965658885.1 Hydrogenovibrio sp. | reverse complement strand
AAATTGAATTGAATCGCCAAAAATTTGAGACAGACCCGACCGCAATTAAGCAATTTGCAGACGAGTATGTGTTGCCTTATATTGATACCCCGAAGATGGCACGATATGTGATGGCTCAATTTTGGAGACAGGCTTCAGAGGCACAACAGAATGCCTTTGTCGAGGCCTTTACCAATACCTTATTGCGTTCCTACTCAACCAGTATTTTAAAGTTGGATGTGACGAGTATGACCGTGTTAAATGCGATTGAAACGCATAAAGGGCGAGTCTCGGTTACAACCGAGGTGACTCAAGATGATGGCAATGTCACCAAAGTAGTTTATCGGTTGTATTTAAATGGTGATAACCAAAAGTGGTTTCTATACGATGTTTCCATTGAAGGTATCAGCATGTTATTAAATTATCGCAAGTCTTATGCATCAGAGTTTCAAAAGAAAGGCATTGATGAAGTGATCGCGTCATTGCAGCAAAAAAACAAACAATCTCAAATTATTGTGAGTGAGGAATAGGTTTGTTAGTTGTGAATCCGTCACAGGAAACGACCGCCATCGTTGAAGGCGAGTTATTAAAACTGTCTGGCATCATTGACATGGATTCGGTTGCCAGTCTTTATAAAAATGGGATTAAAACGTTAGCACAACCGATTACCAAGGTCGACTGCCACGCGATTACCTCGGGAGATTCGGCTTGTCTAGCATTGTTGCTGTTTTTGCAGTCAAAGCTGGATAGCCCTATGGCATTGATTCGTTTGCCGGCTTCACTCAAGGTATTGGTTGATTTATATTGTTTGTCAGACTTATTTACATTTCCTGAAGATTCTGAGATCTCAGCAGCTCATTGATTCTGTGTTTTTCCACCTTGGCTTTAAAGAAACGCCATTTGATATTACTTTTAAGGTTTAGATAACGTTATGCTTACTCCCGCAGTCTCTTTTCAGGCCGTTCACAAGCAATATGGTGAGCTGTCGGCATTAAAGTCAATTTCGTTTGATGTCAGGCCTGGTTGTTTTTTTGGACTACTAGGACCTAACGGCGCTGGTAAATCGACTTTAATTAATACCATGGCTGGGCTGGTTAAGCCCACTTCAGGTTCAATTCGTGTTAATGGTCATGATGTGATTAAAGACTATCGTCAAGCCAGACGAACTTTAGGGGTTGTGCCTCAAGAGCTGATTTCAGACCCCTTTTTCTCCATTAAAGACTTATTAACCATTCAAGGTGGCTACTTTGGGTTAAAAGGGCAGGCGCAGTCGAAGTGGATTGATGAGTTATTGGAGCGATTAGCGTTATCGGATAAGCGAGATGCTTTAACGCATGAATTATCGGGCGGGATGAAACGCCGTGTGTTGATTGCAATGGCATTGGTGCATCAACCACAGGTATTGGTGTTGGATGAACCAACCGCAGGTGTTGACGTTGATTTGCGGAAAACCTTATGGGAATTTACCAAAGATTTGCATAAAAAAGGCCATACCATTATTTTGACGACCCATTATTTGGAAGAAGCCGAAGCCTTGTGTGAAGAGGTAGCGATTCTTAAATCGGGCAATCTTAAAGCGTTGGAAACCACCTCTGAACTCATTTCTCGACATCGTTATCGTTATTTAAGAGTAACGCCATCTGCTAGCTCGTTTGACGTCAATCAGCTTTCTGGAGTCTTGCAGGATCTTTATGTCGAGCAGGATGCCAATGGTGTTTTGTTTAAGTTAGAAAAAGACATGCCTTTAAATCCCGTGTTAGGGTGGTTGGCAAATGCGGGATTCGATGTACAAGATGTGACCAGTCGAAATGCCACGCTAGAGGAAGTTTTTCTAGATTTAACGGGTGAGGCGGAACCATGCAAATGAATTGGGTTGGATGTTGGGCATTATTTATGAAAGAGGTGCGACGTTTTTATTCCGTCGCGGTGCAAACCATCTTTGCGCCTGTGGTTGCTTCTTTATTATATCTATTGATTTTTGGTCAGGTGATTGAAGCACGCATGGATGTTTATACGGGCTTGAGCTATAGTCAATTTATTATTCCCGGTTTGGTGATGATGACGATTTTGCAGAATGCATTTTCGAATACCTCCTCCAGCCTGATTCAATCAAAGATGCATGGCAATCTGACTTTTGTCATGCTTAGCCCGATTTCTCCTTTGGAATTATATTTAGCCTTTGTCGGCGCATCCATTATTCGAGGTTTAGCGGTCGGTGTCGGTGTGTTGGTAGTGGGGATTCTTGGCTTTGACATTGCATGGCAATCGCCGATGTGGATTCTGTTGTTTGCGGTACTCAGTGCGGCCATTATGGGCGGCGTTGGTATGTTGGCAGGGATTTTGGCTGATAAGTACGATCATTTAGCCGCTTTTCAAAATTTTATTATTATTCCGCTAACCTTTTTGAGTGGGGTCTTTTATTCCATTCACGCCTTGCCTGAGTTTTGGCAGGTGTTTTCTCACTTTAATCCTTTCTTCTATATGGTGGATGGGTTTCGATTTGGTTTTTTTAATCAATCGGATGTCTCGGTGGGCTTTAGTTTAACGGTTACCCTGTTGTTCTTTGTGGTTGTCACCGCGATTAACCTGATTTTATTATACAAAGGCGTTAAAATACGCCATTAAAATACAATAGTAGAGTTTTATTATGTCGCCAGAGAAAATAAAAGCCAAGATTCAGGCACAGATTGAAGATGCGCAAGTCACTACCAGTGGTGAAGACTGTAACTTTGTCATTGAAGTGACCAGCTCCGCTTTTAAAGGGAAAAGCCCATTGCAATGTCACCGCATGGTTAACGATATTTTTAAAGCGGAATTTGAATCAGGAGAGCTGCATGCGCTTTCGATCAAAACCCGAACGCCTGAGTCGTCTCAATAATGGATAAATTAGTCATTGAAGGGCCTTGTCAACTGAGTGGCGGGGTTCATATATCTGGGGCAAAGAATGCTGCGCTGCCCATTTTAATGGGTTGCCTGTTAGCCGAAACCCCTGTTACCTTATCGAATGTCCCGCATCTGAAAGACGTGACCACCACCATTCAATTGTTGGCAACCATGGGCGTTGAGGTGATGTTTGATGAGTCGCTGAATATCGAAATTGATGCGTCAACTATCACCACCAAAGAAGCCCCTTATGAATTGGTGAAAACCATGCGAGCCTCCATTTTGGCAATGGGGCCTTTGTTGGCAAGATTTGGCGAAGCGCGAGTGTCTTTGCCGGGTGGTTGTGCCATTGGGTCTCGTCCTGTCAACATCCATATTACCGGGATGGAAATGATGGGCGCTGAGATTGAAGTTGAGCAAGGCTATATTATTGCCAAAGCGGACAAGCTCAAGGGTGCGGACATTACCATGGAACCGGTCACGGTGACAGGGACTGAAAACCTGTTGATGGCCGCCGTGCTGGCAGAAGGCGAAACCATTTTAAGAAATTCGGCGATGGAGCCGGAAGTCTCAGATTTGGCGAATTTTCTCAATGCAATGGGTGCCAATATTACGGGCATCGGCACGGACACCTTAGTTATTCAAGGCGTGAAGCGCTTAACCGGGGTGGATTATCGAGTGATTCCTGATCGTATTGAAGCCGGAACCTACCTCGCTGCGGGTGCTTTAACGGGCAGTCGAGTCACGGTCAAAAGTGTGATACCAGAACATTTAACGTCTGTATTGGACAAGTTTACTGAGGCGGGGGCACTTATTGAAACAACGGAAGATACCATTACGCTCGATATGCGGGGTCGAAAATTGAAGCCGGTCAATATTGTCACAGACCCTTACCCTGGCTTTCCGACCGATATGCAGGCTCAGTTTGTGGTCATGAATTGTCTGGCTGAGGGCGAAGCAACCGTGGAAGAGACCATATTTGAAAATCGGTTTATGCACGTTTCTGAATTAACTCGAATGGGTGCGCAAATTGATGTAGAAGGCAATACGGCAACCACGCATGGTGTTGATAAACTGGTGGGCGCTCCGGTTATGGCAACTGATTTAAGAGCCTCTGCCAGCCTTATTCTGGCGGGACTGGTTGCCGAAGGTGAAACGGTCGTGAGCCGCATTTATCATATTGATCGCGGCTATGAATTGATTGAAGAAAAATTTCATAAATTGGGCGCACACATTTACCGAGCCAATTAAACTCAAAACAACTATTAGATGAAGACAGAATCATGACAGACCAACTGACCATTGCCTTATCAAAAGGGCGCATTTATCAAGATACTTTGCCTTTATTGGAGGCGGCAGGAATTTTGCCGTTAGAGGATCCGAATAAGAGTCGAAAATTAATCATTGGTACCAACCATGAGCATATTCGTTTGTTGATTGTCAGAGCAACCGATGCGCCAACTTATGTCGCGCATGGAGCCGCTGATCTTGGCGTTGCCGGTAAGGATGTTTTGATGGAAGCCCCTTCGGACAATTTAAATGAATTGTTGGATTTACAAATTGCTAAATGCAAATTGATGGTGGCTGGGCCAAAGGACGCAAAACCGCATGGTCATCGCTTAAAAATAGCAACTAAATATATTCAGTCGGCAAAATCCTATTATGCCGAGAAAGGGGAACAAGTTGATTTGGTCAAACTGTATGGTTCGATGGAAATTGCACCATTAATTGATTTGGCTGATAAAATTGTTGACTTAGTGGATACCGGAAATACTTTAAAAGCGAATGGTTTGGTGCCAGAAGAGCATATCGCCGATATCAGTTCTCGGTTGATAGTCAATGAGCATGCTTACAAAACGAAATTTCACCAAATAAACGAAATTGTCGAAAAATTTAGACTGGCGATCTGACGGGAAGAGGAATAGATTGATGTTAAATATTACAAAAATTTCGGCCGATGCAGAAGGCTTTGAAGCACAATTGGATCAATTACTCGCATGGGAAACGGTTTCAAATGAATCCGTGAATACCACGGTAAAAGAGATTTTAAAAGCCGTTCGTGAGCAAGGGGACGCGGCGTTATTAGACTATACGGCTAAGTTCGATCGTTTATCAATAACCGATGCATCGCAATTGGAAATTCCACAATCCGAACTACAAGCTGCTTTACAACGCATTCCGGCGGATCAGCGTAGTGGGTTGGAACTGTCTGCACAAAGAGTGAAGGCCTATCATGAGCGTCAAATTTCTGAATCTTGGAGTTATGTCGAAGCGGATGGGACTTTACTTGGGCAGCAAGTGACCTGTTTGGATCGTGTTGGTCTTTATGTTCCAGGCGGGAAAGCCGCTTATCCCTCTTCAGTGGTGATGAATGCCATTCCCGCCAAAGTGGCAGGTGTTCAAGAACTGATTATGGTGGTGCCGACCCCAGATGGCGAAGTCAATGATATGGTGTTGGCAGCCGCGGCCATTTGTGAAGTAGACCGCGTTTTCACCTTAGGGGGCGCTCAAGCCGTTGCTGCTTTGGCTTACGGAACTGAAACCGTGCCCGCCGTCGATAAAATCGTGGGGCCGGGAAATATTTTTGTTGCGACCGCTAAGCGGGAAGTGTTTGGTACCGTTGGCATTGATATGATTGCGGGTCCTTCAGAAATTCTAGTGTACTGTGATGGTCAGACCGACCCAGATTGGATTGCAATGGATTTATTTTCTCAGGCAGAGCATGATGAAGATGCACAGTCTATTTTGGTAACGGAAGATGCAGCTTTTGCCGATCAAGTGATTGAGAGTATGCAGCGTTTGGTTAAAACCATGCCGCGTTCCGAAATTATTACCAAGGCCATTAATGATCGTGGTGCTGTTATCGTTGTGAATAGTGAAGATCAAGCTATTGAAATGATAAATAAAATAGCACCGGAACATTTAGAGCTTTCTGTTGAAGATCCTCAGGCACTGTTACCCAAAATTCGACATGCAGGCGCCATTTTTATGGGGCGTTATACAGCTGAAGCCATTGGAGACTACTGTGCGGGTCCTAATCATGTATTGCCGACATCTCGTACGGCGCGTTTCTCATCTCCTCTGGGCGTGCATGACTTTCAAAAACGCTCTAGTTTGATTATGTGCTCAGCAGAAGGTGCCAATACCCTCGGTAAGGTTGCTGGTGTTTTAGCGGATGGGGAAGGATTACATGCGCATGCGGCGTCAGCACGCTATCGAGTCAAGTCTTAATCGGCTGCTGAATAAAAAAATGACCAGGCCTGGTCATTTTTTTTGTCTAAAAACTGTGTAGGGGAGAAAAAATGCAGATTGATCTCTTAGTTCGATACTTGGATGAGTTCTTGCAGGTTTCTCAATTCCAAGACTATGCGCCTAACGGATTACAGGTTTCGGGAACGGAAACCATTCAAAAAATAGTCACAGGGGTCACTGCTTGTCAAAGCCTGATTGATGCCGCAATTGAACAGAATGCCGATGCGATTCTCGTTCATCATGGCTACTTCTGGAAAAATGAACCGATGCCCATTGTTGGCATGAAGCAGAAACGCATAAAAAGTCTGTTGACGCATGATATTAATTTATTAGGCTACCATCTGCCGTTGGATGCTCATCCTGAGTTAGGTAACAATGCCATGCTGGCTAAATTATGGGGGCTGGAAGATATGACCCCTGAGCCGGGTTTGGTTCGATTGGGGCGATTGCAGACGCCAATGACGATTGATCAATTCGTGGATCAGGTGTCGATTACGTTGGGTCGATCGCCATTACACCTACCCGGTGGGCCAGAAACCATTGAAACCATTGCTTGGTGCAGTGGGGGGGCTCAAAATAGCATTCAAACTGCGATTGACTGGCAAGCCGATGTTTACATTAGCGGGGAGGTGTCAGAACAAACCACACACCAAGCGAAAGAATGCGGAATTCACTATTTGGCGGCAGGGCATCATGCCACCGAAACGTTAGGGGTTAAGGCGTTGGGTGAGCATTTGGCACAACAATTTTCATTAGATGTGCAATTTGTTGATATTTTTAACCCAGTTTGAGGGTTTTAGGGCCTATCGAAATGAGGCTGTAAATGACAGCATTTACTTATTAGCCTATTGATATTCAAGTGGTTATTTTTTACTTATAGCTGCTTATAAAATATTTTTTAAGGGTCGGGAAAAAATATTGATGTTATCCGTATGAAGGCTTTGGTATGATGTTTAGCCTGAATTTACCAATTAAAATTGATACAGGTCAAATTGCTAAGGTAATCAGCGTTTATTTGATTAATCAGAAAAATAATATTTAGACAAAAGAGGAAGTCTCTATGTCGTCCAATGAGCAACAAGAAGTAAAAAATTTAACTCGCCGTAAAGTCCTTACAGCCGCTACGGGTGTGGTCGGTGCTGCGGGTGCAACATTTTTGGCCGTTCCGTTCGTCAGTTCGTGGCAGCCAAGTGAAAGAGCAAAGGCGGCAGGCGCACCTGTTGAAGCCGATTTAAGTCAGCTCCAACCAGGCCAGATGCTAACGATTTCTTGGCGTGGTAAGCCAGTTTGGATTGTCAAACGTACCCCTAGAATGCTTGAGTTATTGCCTTCATTAAACACAGAACTACGTGACCCTATGTCTGAGGCCTCAGAGCAGCCTGCATATTGTCAAAATGAACACCGTTCTACTCGGGAAGAAATTCTGGTCGTCATTGGTGTGTGTACCCACCTAGGTTGTGCGCCGCTCTATCGTCCGGCTGAAAATTCAGCGGATATGGGTGACGGTTGGAAAGGTGGTTTTTTCTGTCCTTGTCACGGGTCAACTTATGACTTAGCAGGACGTGTTTTCCAGGGCGTACCAGCACCCAAAAACCTGGAAATTCCACCATATCGATATTTATCTGATTCGGTTATTCGTGTAGGCGAAGACCCAGAAGAAGGAGTGGCTTAATGCAATCTCAGGAAAATAAACCACAAAATTCATTGTTGGCTTGGATTGATGCACGTTATCCATTGGTGAGTACTTGGAACTTACACGTCGGCCAGTATTATGCACCTAAAAACTTTAACTTTTGGTACTTCTTTGGTTCCTTAGCATTATTGGTGTTAGTGAATCAAATCCTAACGGGTGTTTGGCTAACTATGAGCTTTAAACCCAGCGCAGCAGAAGCCTTTAATTCGGTTGAATATATCATGCGTGATGTAGAGTGGGGTTGGCTCATTCGTTATCTCCATTCAACTGGGGCATCGGCGTTCTTTATCGTTATCTATCTGCACATGATGCGTGGACTTCTCTATGGCTCCTATAAAAATCCGCGAGAACTCATCTGGCTAATTGGGATGCTGCTATTCTTGGTATTAATGGCGGAAGCCTTTATGGGGTACTTATTACCTTGGGGGCAAATGTCATTCTGGGGGGCTCAGGTTATTATTTCCTTGTTCGGGGCTATTCCTGTGATTGGGC
>CBFHUY010000076.1:0-8468 GCA_965658885.1 Hydrogenovibrio sp. | reverse complement strand
GTACCGTTTGGGGTTTGTCTTTTGGCACACCACCATCCGAAATAAAGCCTGAAAGATCAATGTTTCTTTGCTTATCCGTTAGGGGGTTATCGATGACTTTCAATAAATCAACGCGACCAACCAGGTCTTCAAGGCGAGAGACACCCAATTTAGCCATCCATTGACGCGTTTCTTCCGCGACAAAGGTGAAATAGTTGATAACCATTTCTGGCATACCGACAAAGTGCTCTTTTCTTAGGCGTTCATCTTGCGTTGCAACGCCAACGGCACAAGTATTTAAGTGACAGATACGTAAATATTTACAGCCCAGTGCAATCATCGGAGCGGTTCCAAATCCAAAGGATTCCGCACCAAGAATGGCTGCCTTAATCACATCTAAGCCGGTTTTTAAACCGCCATCTGCTTGTAAAATAACTTGACCCCGTAGGTCATTCGCACGCAGTACCTGATGTGTTTCAGCCAAGCCCATTTCGAAAGGATTCCCCGCATACTTGACGGAAGTTAATGGGCTGGCACCAGTACCACCATCATAGCCTGAGATGGTAATCAGGTCTGCATAAGCCTTGGCAACCCCTGCGGCAATGGTTCCCACACCGGGTTCGGCTACTAACTTAACCGATACCAACGCATTCGGGTTAACTTGCTTCAAATCAAAAATCAGCTGTGCTAAGTCTTCGATAGAGTAGATGTCATGATGCGGTGGTGGCGAAATCAAGGTAACGCCTTCTACTGAATGACGGAGTTTGGCAATGGTCGCATCCACTTTGTGGCCCGGCAGTTGTCCACCTTCACCTGGTTTCGCCCCTTGCGCGACCTTAATCTGGATGACTTCAGCATTGCGCAGATAATGGGCGGTTACGCCAAAACGGCCTGACGCAATTTGTTTAATTTTTGAAACTTTTTCGGTGCCGTAGCGTGCTGGATCTTCTGCACCTTCCCCAGAGTTGGAGCGTGCACCAATGCGGTTCATGGCAATGGCTAAGGCTTCATGTGCTTCTGGCGATAAGGCACCCAAAGAAATCCCCGCGGAATCAAACCGTTTAAAAATCGATTCTTTCGGCTCAACCTCGTCCAATGAGATGGGCGAGATGCCCTCTTTAAAGGTAATCAAATCACGTACCGTCATAGCGGGGCGCTCATTGACCAATTTCGCAAATTGGTTATAAGCCTGTTGATCGCCTTTTTGCACGGCTTCGCGAAGATAATTAACTACATCTGGATTATAGGCATGGTATTCGCCACCATGGACATACTTGAGTAAACCACCCGGTTGTAAGAATTTACGTGGGTTAAATGCATATTTTGCCGTTTTTGCCAAATCTTCTTGTAGGTGAGCAAAAGCGGTCCCGCCAATACGTGTTGGCGTCCCTTTAAAGCATAAATCGACCACTTCAGGGTGTAAGCCCACGGCTTCAAATAATTGAGAACCACGGTAAGAGGTAATGGTTGAAATCCCCATTTTTGAAAGGATTTTAAACAGCCCCTTATTAATCCCTTTACGATAGTTTTTGATGTATTCCGAAATCGTCATTTTGCTGTCCAATTCTTTCGAATTGATCATGTCCTGAATACTTTCATAGGCTAAATAAGGGTAAACAGCGGTTGCACCATAACCAAATAGGACCGCGAAGTGATGGGGATCACGTGCTGTACCGGTTTCGACAATAATATTGGCTTCAGGGCGCAAACCTTCTTGAATTAAGCGGTGATGAGCCGCACCGGTCGCCATAGCCGCAGGTACGGAAATTTTGTCGGCTTCTAGGTTGAGGTCGGTCAATATAATTAACGTAACGCCCGATTTAACGGCGTCCACAACTTGGTTGCAAACAGAAATCGTAGCCGATTTTAAATCTTGTTCATTAGGATTAAAGTGAAGAGAAATACGCTGATGGCGGTAATCTTCATGCTCCAATGCGGTTAGTTGGTTCATCATGTCGGGCGATAAGACCGGCGACTGGGTTTCAAGGCGACGTGCGTGCGCTTCACCTTCGTCAAACATATTCAGCTCGCGTCCAAAACAGGTGTTTAGTGACATGACAATGTTTTCGCGCAAAGGATCAATCGGCGGGTTGGTCACCTGTGCAAACATTTGACGGAAGTAATCAAAAACCGATCTTTGTTTGTGTGAAAACACGGGAAGCGGTGCATCATCGCCCATGGAACCAGTGGCTTCTTGACCCGCTTCGGCTAAAACGCGAATGATTTGATCCCGTTCTTCAAAGCTCATCTGGAAATATTTTTGATACAGGTCCGCTTGGTTGCTAGTCCAACCTTGTAATTTGGCGTCCGCATTCAGTTTTTCTTCCAAACGCATATAACCCTTATCCATCCATTCGCGATAAGGTTTGGCGGATTTTAAGTTGGCATCAATGGTTTCCGGCTTGAGCAGGGTGCCATTTTCCAAATCAACGGCAATCACTTGTCCAGGCTTAAGGCGGCCTTTTTCGATAATATTTTCGGGTTCATAGTGGTAAACACCGATTTCAGAAGCAAAAGTAATATGACGGTCTTTGGTAATCATGTATCGGGTTGGGCGCAAACCATTACGGTCGACACCACAAATCGCATATTTCCCGGTATTGATAACCATTCCTGCCGGGCCATCCCAAGGTTCCATATGCATTGAATTATATTCAAGGAACGCTTTTAAGTCCGGATCCATGTGGGGCATATTCTGCCAAGCGGGTGGAATTAATAGACGCAATGCTTGGAAGACGGGCATGTCACCCATCATCAGCACTTCTAACATATTATCCAGTGAGTTAGAGTCAGATCCTTCTTGTGCAACTAAGGGTTTAAGATCGGCTAAGTCAGGAATTAAAGGGGTTGCGAACTTGCTTTGTCTAGCCAAAGCCCAGTTGCGATTCCCTTTAATCGTATTCAATTCACCATTATGCGCCAGGAAGCGGAAAGGTTGTGCCAAACGCCATTGAGGCAAGGTATTGGTCGAAAAACGTTGGTGATAAGAAATCAACGCAGATTCAAAGAGATCCGCTTTAAGGTCTAAATAATACTCTGGCAACTCTTTCGGCATGACCAAGCCTTTATAAGAGATGAGCTGACTGTGCAAAGAGGCAATATAGAAGGTTGCATCTTGCGGTTCAAGTTGCATTTCTGTTTTGCGACGGGCGACAAAAAGCTTGCGGTTAAAATCACCGTCAGAAAGGTCAGCCGGGGTATTAATGAAAATCTGTTCAATTTTGGGTTCCATTCCCGCGGCTTGCGCACCTAGCACCGATGAATCAACAGGCACTTGTCTCCAACCGGCTACACTCAAACCTTTATTGGCCAAAATCTGGGTTAGGGTATCTTTAGCGGTTTGAGCCATGTCAGGGTCTTGGTTTAAAAAGACCATACCGACGGCATAATTCTCATCCAAAGAGAAACCTAGATTTTCTGCTTCAAGGCGTAAAAAGGCATCTGGTTTTTTAATCAACAACCCACAACCATCGCCTGTGCAGCCGTCTGCCGCCACGCCGCCACGGTGCGTCATATTGCCTAAGGATTCAATCGCTGTTTGCACGACCCAATGGCTTGGCTTGTCATCCATTTGGGCAATCATGCCGAAGCCACAGTTCTCTTTTTCAAATTCTGGAGAATATAGACCTTGTAAGCTGTTGAGTGAATTCATAATTCAGTTTCCTGTCTGTAAACATTTATAACCGAGCGTTATTGACGTGAGGCTATAAAGGCACTGTTGAGGGTAATTTTAGGTATCTGAGTGCGCAAAAATTAAAATGGTGCGAAATTATACTTTTTTCAACAAGTGAAAGCAAGCCGTGACCATTGGTTCAAAAAATGGTCTAGACAGTGGTTTTACTCAGATTAAAGGGGATAAAAACAACCATACCTAGAGGGTACAAAGGACCTGGTTGTTTTTATCGGGTTTCACTGGATTGCGGGTTAGCTTCGATCAATCAGTGATTTTCCAGTCATTTCTTCAGGAACGCCAATTCCCATCATATCCAATAGTGTTGGAATGACATCGCATAAGGCGCCGTCCGTTTTGAGTGGGTAATCCTTGTCGCCAAAATAGACCAGTGGCACAGGAAAGGTGGTATGAGATGTCAAAGGCTTGTTTGTTTCCTCGTTAAACAGCATCTCCATATTGCCGTGGTCGGCGGTCACGATGGCTTCCCCGTTCACGTCTTTTAAAGCCGCTAGGATTTCGCCAAGTGCTTTGTCAACGGCTTCTGCGGCTTTTACGCAAGCCTCAAAATCACCGGTATGGCCGACCATGTCCGGATTGGCAATATTACAAATAAAGGTGTCATATTCACCAGAGCGAATGGCATGAACCAGTTTTTCGGTGAGTTCCGCAAGGCTCATTTCCGGCTGTAAGTCATAGGTCGCCACCTGAGGGGAGTTAATCAATACGCGGTATTCATTCGCGTTAGGCTCTTCAACCCCACCGTTAAAGAAAAAAGTAACATGTGCATACTTTTCCGTTTCGGCAATGCGTAACTGCTTCAAGCCCAGTTTAGAGACATATTCACCAAAGGTGTTTCGTAATTTGCTTGGACGATAAGCGATCAGTGCGCCAAACTTTTCAAAATTCTTTTTATATTCCGTTAGCGTGACAAAAGCCGATAGCACAGGCGTTTTACAACGGTGGAAGTCGGCAAAGTCATCAAAAATAAAGGCTTTGGTTAACTGTCGAGAGCGATCTGAACGGAAGTTCATAAAGATGATCGAATCACCATCCTTAACACGTTGGCGTTTACCGTTTGCGCGCGGGATGGCCGTCGCTTGAATGAATTCATCATTTTCACCGCGCTCGTAAGCTTTTTCAACGGCTTCTTTTGCGGTGGCTGCCTCAATGTCGCTGATGCCACAGGTGATGACATCATAAGCTTGCTTGACTCTTTCCCAACGATTGTCACGGTCAAGCGCATAATAGCGACCTGTTACCGACGCAATGCGTCCGCCACCCAGTTCTGCCATAAAGGCTTCCAGTTCTTCAATATATTGAATGGCGCTTTGTGGCGCTGTATCGCGTCCATCGGTAAAGGCGTGAACCAAGACTTCAGCGCCACGTTCGTGCGCCATTTTGATACTGGCTTTAATGTGGTCAATGTGTGAGTGGACGCCACCATCAGACAGTAGTCCGAGTATATGGACTTTACGATCTCGGTCAATTGCCGAATCAATCGCTTTTAACAGCGCATTGTTCTGGAAAAAACGGCCATCATCAATGTCTTTTTGAATGCGGGTGAGTTCTTGATAAACGACACGGCCAGCCCCAAGGTTCATGTGACCGACTTCAGAATTCCCCATTTGACCCTCTGGCAAACCAACGGCCATGCCGGAGGTTTTAATCAGTGTATGGTGATGGGTGTTAATGAGTTGGTCCCAGTTGGGGGTGTGCGCCTGTGCAATGGCATTGTGCTGCGTTGCTTCACGGTAGCCCCAGCCGTCTAAAATGATCAATCCAGTCGGTCGGTTGTTAATTTGCACATTTGTCGTCATATAGGTTCCTTTTGAGAAATAATGGTCTGTTTAATAGTCGATGTTTGAGTGATAACGGCTATTTTTTTAAAATTGTCATTTATTGTAACCAGTTTCACTGTTAAAATCATTAGCTTTGAATTTTGAATGATGCTGATTAAGGAAATATGAATGTTTATTGAATTTGTGGAAGAGCAAATTTTACTCTTTGTTGCGTTGGGCGTTATTATCGCCATGCTGATAATGAGTTATTTTGGTGATAAGTTGTCCGGCTTTCAAAGCGTCAACGCAGAAGAGGCAGTGCGCCTCTATAATAATGGCGCTTGGGTGTTGGATGTTCGTTCCGAAGGGGAATACAAAACAGGCTATATCGGTGAAGCCAAAAATATGACCGCTGCAGAAGTGACGAATCAGATCGAGCAACTGAAAACGCATCAATCAGAGGACGTATTGGTTTATTGTCAATCGGGTGCGCGCTCGGCTTCGGTTGCCAAACAGTTGGTCAAGGCCGGCTTTACCAAAGTGAATAATTTATCCGGTGGCGTTATGGCGTGGAAAAATGCTGGACTACCTTTAAATAAGCCTATCTCAAAAAAGAAACAAAAAAGGGATGCAAAATGAGTCAAACTCAACCCGAAATCTTAATTTACCTAACACAAACCTGCCCATTTTGTAATATGGCTCGTCGCCTATTAGATGGTAAAGGGTTGCGCTATGAAGTCATTGATATTGGTGGCGATTGGGAATTGCTAGAGCACAAAACTGGGCGCAAAACGGTACCGCAAGTGTATGTTGGGTCACATCATGTTGGCGGTTTTGATGACCTTTCCGCGGCCGATGCCTCGGGGCAACTTGATCAATATCTAACCGAATAATAATCCATTTTAACTAAAGAGAAACCAACCATGTCAGAAGCTGCAGAGCCACAAAAACTGTTTAATCTCCAAAAAATTTATATCCGTAATATGTCATTTGAATCACCCAATTCACCTGAAATTTTTACGCAGCAAGTTCAGCCTCAGTTAGAAATTGATTTAAATGTCGAAAGCCGTACGTTAGAAGAAAATGTCTATCATGTGGTCTTGAGAGTAACCGCTACCACTAAAATGGAAGATAAAACAGCTTTCTTATGCGAAGTGGAACAAGCTGGCGTATTTACGATTGCCGGTTTTGATGAAAATGAAACTGGCTATTTAATTGGTGTACAAGCTCCCAATGCCTTGTTTCCATTTGCCAGAGAAACGATTTCAAATTTAGTGACCAAAGGTGGTTTCCCGCCATTATTGCTTGAGCCGGTCAATTTTGATGCCATGTATGCAGAGCATATGCAACAGCAACAAGCCCAAGCTCAAGAAGCCACTAAACAGTAGTGTTGACATTCACCCCTTTGAAATGCCAGAACACCGTTCAATGAACCGCCAACCAACGATGCAAAAAATTGTGGTTGTCGGGGCAGGCGCTTGGGGAAGCGCTTTGGCGATTCATCTAGCCCGAAAAGGGTTACAGGTGGTGCTATGGACGCATCAGCCTGATCAGGCCGCACAGCTGGCGGCTGATAGAGAAAATAAACGGTATTTAAAAGGCATTCCTTTTCCTGACGGACTCGCTATTTCAGCCGATTTAAACCAAGCCATGGCAACAGCAACGGCCGTATTGGTGGTTGTGCCCAGTCAAGCATTTCGATCGGTCCTGATGCAGGTTAAGGCGCAATTTCAATCACAGCCGCTGCCGCACTTAGCGTGGGCGACTAAAGGTTTTGAGCCGGAAAGCAGCTTGATGTTGCATCAAATTGCACAGCAGGTTTGGGGAGAAGCACAACCGATGGCGGTACTGTCTGGGCCAACATTTGCGGCAGAAGTCGCCAAAGGGCTGCCCACCGCAATGGTCAGCGCGTCAGAAACGGCAGCAGAAGCCGACTTTTGGGCAGAGACCTTTCGGAGTGACCGTTTTCGCATGTATACCCAATCCGATATGGTCGGCGTCGAAATTGGCGGTGCCTATAAGAACATTATGGCAATTGCGACCGGGTTGTCAGATGGGTTGCAATTGGGCGCCAATGCGCGAGCCGCACTGATTGGGCGGGGCATGGCGGAAATGATGCGCTTAGGCGCTGCCTTGGGAGCCAACCCAGAAACCCTGATGGGCTTATCAGGCCTGGGCGATTTAGTGCTCACTTGTACCGATAATCTATCGCGTAATCGACGTTTTGGTTTGGCCTTGGCTAAGGATAGCGCCGACCCCAAAGTCATTATGGCAGAAATCGGCCAAGTGGTTGAAGGGGTTAAAGCCGTTAAATCGGTTAAAAAACTGGCAGAAGAACGCCAGTTGGACTTGCCGATTATGGAGCAGGTTTATCGAATTGTGACGGGTGAATGTTCTGCCAAAGCGGCGGTAAAAGCCTTGATGGATCGAGAAGGGCGTGCAGAGCAAGAATAAGATGCTCTGTATTCACTGCGATTAAAGTGTCATATTGAAATCTAGTTGACGCCAAGCTTCGTAAGCCACCACTGAAACCGCATTCGCTAGATTTAAACTGCGGCCACCCGGCATCATTGGAATGGTTAAACGCTGAGCTTCAGGCAAGCTTTCAATGACCGAAGCGGGCAAACCGCGTGTTTCCGGGCCAAACAAAAAAGCATCGCCATCGACAAATTCAGGTTCGGTATAATAACGGGTTGTTTTGGTGGTTAAGGCAAATACCCGATTGGGTTGCACGCTTGCAAGGCAGGCATCTAAGGTTTCGTGCTCATGCAAGTTTGCCAATTCAGCGTAATCTAAGCCAGCACGACGCACCTTCTTTTCACTCAGGTCAAATGCATAAGGCTGAATCAAGTGTAAGTGTGCACCCATATTGGCACTGAGGCGAATTAGCGCGCCGGTATTTTGTGGAATTTCTGGTTCGTATAAGATGATATGAATCATGGTTAATAACTTTTTAAGGTGAAAAAAATTGGTCGATTTATCGGTTCAACTTGGCAGTTTAACATTTCGTAACCCGGTTGCCATGGCTTCGGGCAATG
>CBFHUY010000075.1:0-8837 GCA_965658885.1 Hydrogenovibrio sp. | reverse complement strand
TAATGCGGAAGCAACGCGTAGTCAATTAACGGCTCAATTTAGCAACAATAATAATTAATGTTCGTTTTTAACGATCTCTTTAAACAATAAATATGACTTAAAAAGGGAATTTACCGTGAGCTTAATTCAAAAACAACAATTTGCGAAGCAGTATGCGAATAACTACGTTGAAACGTCAGTTTCTGAAGCGACCCCACATAAATTGATTGAAATGCTGTACGAAGGGGCTCTTAAAAATATCAAGTTGGTTAAGATTTTTATGGAGCAAAAGAACTTTGAAAAAAAATCGGAACATATGAATAAACTCCTTTCAATTGTATTGAATTTGCGTGAAGGGGTTGACTTACAAAAGGGCGGAGACGTTGCTGATAACCTGTATCGACTGTATGATTATTGTTATCGTCAGTTGGTGAAAGCCTCTTTTAAAAATGATACTGTAGCCTTAGATGAAGTGAGCGAGTATTTGACTGGGTTAAATGAAGCTTGGAAAGAGCTGCCAGCTGCCTATAAAAAATTGACTAAAGATCAAATTGAAAAAATGGGAGCCCATTAAGGTGTCGCCACTGGCATTAACAAAAATTACGCTCTTGTCGGAATCCAAGAATTTGCTAACAGCCATTGATTCTGAATCCTGGCAAGAGTATATCGCGCTCAATTCACTGTTTCAACAGCATATTTCTGAAGCGATAGAGCAGTATCCAGGCGCGTTAGATGACACTTTGGTGGAATTAGTTCATGATAATGATCGAATTCAAGAACGGGTGAAAATTAAACAAAGATCTTTGTTAGAAGAAAGCAAAGTTGAATTTAATCGTATTAAACAATTAAAAGCTTATGTGTCTCCAGGTGAATAGCGTTAACCCCCTCCTATAGCGATTTAGATAACCTTTCCTCCTATCCCTTTAAACAATCCGTTTGCCTTTTAAGACACGCTTTTTGGTATAAAATACCGACAAAGCAAAAATGGGTTTTTATGTTAGGTTAATTTGACATGCATTAACTTCGCATTTAAAAGTAGCCAAACTTTTGACATCTATCCCAAAAGCCGTTATAAAGACTCTATTCAGTCTGATAATAGTGATGGCAACCTAATGCAACAAACACTTTTACCTAACCTCGTTGGCGCTGGGCCAGCAATGCAACAAGTCAAAAAACTCATTCATCAAGTCGCAAACACCGACGCATCGGTTCTTATTCTCGGCGAGTCTGGCACGGGAAAAGAAGTGGTCGCTCAAGCCTTACACTCAATTTCAATCCGTTCTGAAAAGGCTTTTATTCCGATTAATTGTGGCGCCATTCCTGGAGAACTACTGGAGTCAGAATTGTTTGGTCACGAAAAAGGGGCCTTTACTGGGGCGATTACTGCTCGAAAAGGGCGGTTTGAAATGGCAGAAAAAGGCACGATCTTTTTGGATGAGATTGGCGACATGCCGCTGCCTATGCAGGTTAAACTGCTTCGGGTCTTGCAAGAACGAATTTATGAACGCGTTGGCGGCAATAAAAGCTTTGAGTGTGATGTTCGAGTGATCGCGGCAACTCACAGGAATTTAGAAGACAATATTGCAGAGGGAACCTTTCGAGAAGATTTATTTTATCGCTTGAATGTGTTTCCCATTGAAATGCCGTCTTTACGAGAAAGGCCTGAAGATATTCCAGAATTGTTTGATTTTATGTTTAAAAAAATTCAGGACTCTGGGCGCAAAATTCCAAATTTATCTCAAGCGGCCTTGATTGCTTTACAAAATTATCACTGGCCTGGAAATGTTCGTGAGCTAGGAAACTTAGCGGAAAGATTATCTATTTTGTTTCCAGGGCTGGATGTGGGTTATGATGATTTACCGGCTAAATATCAAGTAGAAATTGATGAGGATGTGGTTTTGAAACAGGCAGAATCATCGATGAATTCAGACGTTAGTGAGCAAACGGGTACTTCGGATATTGACTCAGACGTATCCGCTAAAATGGTTTCTGAGTCGGAAGATCAGGAAGCGCCATCCATGTCGCCTCAAACCAGTGACTTATCCCCAAATTTAAGTGATGGCTTGGATTTGAAATCTTATTTGGTTGAGATGGAAGTGCAGTTAATTCAAAAGGCATTGGCACAGACGGAAGGAAATGTTTCCCAAGCGGCAAAACTGCTACAAACCAATCGCACAACACTGGTCGAAAAGATCCGTAAGTTCAATTTAAATGAATCTTAAGGTCTTATTTTGAGTACAAACGAAAATTCTGTTGAAAAAGAAAGGCTTGCAGAGCTGGAAGCGGCTTTTGAGTTATTTAACCAGACGTCGTTTCAGTTGACGCATGCGTATGAGGCGCTACAAAATCAAGTTGAAGATCTGCAAGCTCAGCTAGCCGAAAGCAATCGTGAAAAAATCCATGTTGGTGAGCGGCTTGAGCAGTTATTGAATTTATTGCCAGCCGGTGTGATTGTGTTAAATGCGGATGGTGTTTTGGTGGATATGAATCCAGCAGCTCAGAGTATTCTGGGTGCCGATGCGCTTGGTCGTTATTGGGATGTGGTAATGCGTAATGTTTTTCTGGTTAAAAATGATGCAGGCGAACTCATTACCTACAATCAAGCAGTTTATCAATTATCGGAGTCGCCGCTAAACCTCGCGTATGATGGTGAAAATATGTCAGGTAAAATCTTACTGATTCAAGATGTGACTGATGCACGCGATCTGCAGCGACATATGAGTCGCCACCAACGGTTAAGCTCCATGGGCGAAATGGCGGCTTCTCTGGCACATCAAATTCGAACGCCGCTTGCATCCGCGCTGTTATATGTGTCGCAACTTTCTTCCCCGCAACTGGATAGTGATAAGCGTGAAAAATTTATCGGCAAGACCTTAAACAGTTTGCGGCATTTAGAGTCACTTGTTAATGATATGTTGCAATATGCAAAAGGTGGAAAAGCGAAAAATCATAAAGTGGAGATTGATCGCTTATTGAAGGCGCTCAAACAAGCGATTGAACCCAAAATCCAACTATCCAAAAGTGAAGTCTTTATTGAACAAAATCAACCAGGCCTGGCTGTTTTAGGGGATGAGGATGGCTTATTAACCGCTTTAGAGAACCTAGTGAGTAACGCCGTTGAAATTGTGCAATCAGGCGCGAAAATTTATATCAAAGCAGAACGAGAGGCTCAACAGCTGGTTTTATCTGTTCGAGATAATGGTCCTGGGATAAAAGCAGAGATGAATGAAAAGGTCTTTGAACCTTTTTATACCAGTCGGGCACAAGGAACTGGATTAGGGCTGGCGGTTGTCAGGGCGGTTGCAGAAGCGCATGATGGAGAAGTCTGGGTGAAGTCGGTGGAAGGAAATGGCGCAGAGTTTGGAATACGTTTGCCACTGTTGTTGACTGAGGAGAAAGCATGAGTATTGCAAAAATTTTGGTTGTTGAAGACGATAGCGAGTTGCAAGAAGCATTAGTGGATACGCTGGAATTAAATGGGTTTGATGTTGTGGCAGTCAGTTCTGCAGAAGACGCGTTGGTCGCGCTTGATGATGAAATTGCAATGATTTTTACCGATATTCGAATGGATGGGATGGATGGCTATGAGTTGATGACTCGTATTCGGGCGATTAAACCTTTTTTACCGATCGTATTAATGACTGCCTATGGAACCGTTGAGCAAGCGGTTGATGCCATGAAGGCAGGGGCAGTCGATTATATTTTGAAACCGTTTGAAGCCGATGTGTTAGTTGAAAAAGCCAAGTCATATTTTTATCGGGATGCCTCGCTGGATGAAGATTTTGTCGTCGCTGATCCGACGACCATTCAGTTAAAAACGTTGGCACAAAAAGTTGCGGAAAGTGATGCGACCGTTATGATCACGGGTGAAAGTGGAACCGGTAAAGAAGTCTTGGCGCGATTTATTCATAATCACTCAACACGGAAAAAGGAACCTTTTATTGCAATTAACTGCGCGGCTATTCCTGAAAATATGCTAGAAGCAACCTTGTTTGGATACGAGAAGGGCGCGTTTACAGGTGCGCTCAAGGCCATGCCGGGCAAGTTTGAATTGGCTCAAAATGGAACCATTTTCTTAGATGAAATTGGCGAAATGAAACCTGAATTGCAAGCAAAATTGTTGCGAGTGCTCCAAGAAAGAGAAGTCGAGCGTATTGGTAGTTCAAAAGTCATTAAATTAGATGTTCGAGTTCTAAGTGCGTCTAATGTGGACATGAAGGCCGCTATTGCTGCGGGAGACTTTAGAGAAGATTTGTTTTATCGTTTAAATGTCTTTCCTATGCGACTACCGCCATTGCGGGATCGTCCAAAAGACATTGCAGCCATTACCGAGCGTTTATTGCAGCGTCATTGTGGTGGGCGCCGCGTTGAACCGATGATTTCAGCCCCAGCTATGCGGGCATTAATTCAGTATGGGTGGCCAGGAAATATTCGAGAGCTGGATAATGTTATTCAACGGGCGTTGGTCATGATGTCGGGCGAAACCATTCAATTACAAGATATTTTCCTAGATGAAAACTTATCCAATTTGGTTGCATCAGAGTCTGTAGGAGCACCTAATGAAAATGAATCTATGGCGACGGTTAATTCATCTTTCGTCAATGTCGATTCTACACCCGCTTCAACCGATTTAAAAGAACGTGAAGTCCAAATTATTTTAGAAACCTTGAAGGCCAATAATGGGCATCGCCAAAAAACGGCAGAGGCGCTGAATATTAGTCCACGCACTTTGCGCTATAAGTTAGCAAAATTTAAAGAGCAGGGCTTGGAAGTAGTATGAATTCGTTTAAGGCTTTGTTAAACTAGCACCAAGTAAACAGCGCGATTGAAGTGAATGATAAGCAATTTTTTGACAGTGTCTATGGCATGACAATTGCTTTTTGTGTCATAATCCTAGTTGTTTTTGATTCACTGCATTTTTTTGAGTGAATATTTTATGCGGAGTTACCTTTAAAAATGAATAATACCGTTGATACTCAAAGCTTAATGTTGCAAATGCGGAGTTTGGCTGCAGAAGCGGCATCGCAAACACAGCCTGCTGCTCAGGCGGAAAAAGGGACTCAGAGTGCGGAAAATTTTGCCGACCTCTTATCTAAGTCGGTGGATGCGGTTGCCGTTGAGCAAAATAAATCTGGTGCAATGAAAAAATCCTTTGAAAAAGGAGAAGATGTTGACTTGACGGATGTCATGGTTCAAGCACAAAAAGCCAGTTTATCTTTTCAAGCAATGACACAAGTTAGAAATAAATTGGTTGATGCTTATAAAGAAATTAAGAACATGCCGATTTAAATTCACTCACTAATTGAGAGACGTTATTATAAATGCCTGATCAACCCACTCTTGATCCCAGCCTAGATGCAAAAAATGCTGAAGGCTCGCCTCTCTTAAAAAACCTAACCTCTTTATCTGTTGCCAAACAAATGAGTTTGGTCATCACCTTAGCGGCAAGTGTTGCACTGGCTGTGGGTATTATCTTATGGGCGCAATCTCCTCAATATTCACTTCTGTTTGGCAATATGGACGCCAAAGACATGTCAGAAGTGGTTCAAACACTAGATCAGGAAAAAATTCCCTATAAATTGGATCAAGGCTCTGGCGCCATTTTGGTTCCTAATGACCAGGTTCATGGTTTAAGGTTAAAGCTTGCCGCACAAGGGTTTCCTAAGCAGGCTCCAACTGGATATCAATTATTGGACATTGACCAAGGATTTGGTATTTCACAATTTAAAGAAACAACCCGTTATCAACGTGCGATTGAAGGTGAGTTGGCTAAGTCGGTTTCCAGTATTAATGCCGTTAAGTCGGCAAGAGTGATTTTAGGAATGCCTAAACGCTCTGTTTTTGTTAGAAAGCAAGAAGATCCAACCGCTTCGGTTGCTGTTAAGCTTTATCCAGGACGTTCATTAAGCGAAGAACAAGTCAGTGCAATTGTTTATTTAGTCTCATCTAGTATTCCGAATATGAAGCCCAAAGGGGTCACAGTTGTTGATCAGCAAGGCAATTTATTGACGAGTGATTTTCAGTCAGGAATCATGAATGTGAGTTTAAAGCAGTTGGGCTATACCCGTCAGGTTGAAAATACGCTATCACAGCGAATTGTTACCTTGCTAACGCCAGTTGCCGGTGGAGGGCATAAAGTGCGAGCACAAGTGACGGCGGAACTGGACTTTACCCAACAAGAACAAACACGTGAAAACTATGAACCTGATCCGTCCGCCATTCGATCTGAGCAAGAAATAAAAGAAGTTAACCGCTCAACGGGGCCTAAAGGCATTCCTGGCGCATTAACCAATCAGCCACCAGGCGCAGGCATTGCGCCAGAAGAGGGATATCAGCCAGATGAAGGTGGCTCAGGCATTAAAAATTCATCAGAGAAAAGAACTAAGAATTACGAGCTGGATCGGACGGTGAGTCATATTAAAAATTCCGTTGGCGCAATTCGACGACTTTCTGTTGCGGTGGTCATTGATAACAAAACACAGCTAAACGATGCCGGCGAATCTATTAGTGTGCCTTTAACCGATGAAGAGTTGTCGAGCTATCGTCAGTTGGTGAGTGACGCAGTAGGTTTAGACTCAACTCGAGGTGATACCTTAAGTATTGTTAATGCTTCGTTCGTTGAGGAAGTGCAAGAGCGTTATGAATCGCCACCAATCTGGGAGGCGCCTTGGTTCTGGAACCTCGTCAAACAAGTCTTGGCAGGCCTGGCCGTTTTAATCATTATTTTTGGTGTTATCCGACCGATGCTGAGAGATTTGTCAAAACGCGATGAACTGGTTCCAGATTATTTAGAAGATGTTCCAGAAGAAAAAGAAGAAGTTCGAAATTCCGCAGAAATTTCCAAAGCGCTTGAGCAAATGAATGAGGAAGTTGGTAAGCAAGCTGAAGAGGCGAACTTAACTTCAGAAAAAGATAAAGAAATGTTAGAGAAGGTTAAGGCGATTGTTTCTGCCGATCCAAAACTGGCTGCTCATATTATCAAGCAATGGATCTCTAAAAAGGGTTAGTTGAATCATGGTCGAAATTGAGGAATATCAAGAAAGTAATTTAACGGGGCTGGAAAAAGCCTCAATACTGTTACTTGCTTTAGGAAAAGAATCTGCGACAAAAGTGCTTGCTCATCTTAACCCTAGAGAGGTTCAGCAGATTGGGACGGCCATGACCGATGTTTCTGAAGTTTCTCACACCGATATTGCGTCGGTGATGCAAAGTTTTATGGACGAGTTTGGTGAAGATGCATTGGGCGTTAACCCAACTGAGTATGCCCAGTCGTTAATGGTCGATGCTTTGGGCGATGGCGGCGGCGGCTTAATGGATGCTGCGTTACTGGGCGATCAAGTAAAAGGTCTTGAAGCGCTGAAGTGGATGCATCCCGCAACCATCTCCAATATGCTTAAAAACGAACATCCCCAGGTTATTGCGATTGTACTGTCTTATTTTGAACCGGACTTGTCGGCTGAAATTTTGGCGGGGATTCCCGAACGCTTCCAGTCTGAAGTGGTTTATCGTATCGCAACCT
Source organism: Hydrogenovibrio sp. (assembly GCA_965658885.1). Lineage (GTDB taxonomy): Bacteria > Pseudomonadota > Gammaproteobacteria > Thiomicrospirales > Thiomicrospiraceae > Hydrogenovibrio. The sequence goes on along the minus strand of CBFHUY010000075.1, from coordinate 1,339 downwards.
TATCAACGATTCAGCCTAGAGCCCTGTTTGATTTGAATGAAGTACTTGAAAGAGCTTCGAGTGATGGTGAAGGGGGCAAATTGGCAACGATTGGTGGCGAAAAACGTGCGGCTGAAATATTGAACTTGGTTGGGAGTGGTATTGATACCAAGGTGTTGGACGATATTGCGATTGAACATGAAGATGTCAGTAAAGCGATTCAGGATAAAATGTTCGTGTTTGAAGATATTAGCGGTATTGACCCTCGCGGTATTCAAACCTTATTGGGTGAAGTGCCAAATGACATTTTGAAGGTGGCCTTAAAAGGTGCCGATCAGAAGATGACCGAATTAATTTTAAGCAATATGTCAAAACGCCAAGCAGAAATGTTGCGTGAAGAGCTGGAAATGAGTGGCCCAGTGAAGTTGAGCGATGTAGAAGACGCGCAAAGAAATATTATTCAAACGGTTAGACGTTTAGCAGATGAAGATAAGTTGATGATGCCTGGTGGTGCCGAGGAATTTGTGTAGATGGTGACGCCAAAAGACACAGGGGTTACTTCCGGTGTCCCTGATAAGCCAGTTGAAACATTGCCTGTTGCCAACTTAATTAGCGCTGATGACATTCCTGCGCCCGAAGTGAAAACCTGGAAATACCAGGATTTGGCTCAAAAAGAGGTCAGTGACAAAACAGGGGTTGATGAGGATGTTAGAGAAGCCATCCGTCAGGAAATGCAGCCGGAAATTCTTAAGCAGGCTGAAATCCTAAAAGCTGAGACCTATGAACAGGCGCATGCTGAAGGCTATGAAGCTGGGTTTAACGAAGGGGCTGAAGCTGGAAAAAAACAGGCCTATGAAGCCGCGGAAGTTGAAGCTAAGCAACTTTTATCAGAGCAGGTTAAGTCCCTTCAAAGTTTGATTGAGTCTATGAGTGAGCCTTATCAGCTGATTTCCGAGTCGGTGTTTGAATCTTTATCTAGACTGGCATTGGAAATGGCCGCAAAGGTGGTTGAAGTTGATGTTCAATTACATCAAGACTGGGTTTTAAAAGCCCTGCATGAAGCCATTGCCAAGTTACCAGAAGATTCAGAACATTTGGATATTCAAGTGCACCCTGATGATTTGGCAGTAATCGAAAAATATCAACAGACTGAGCAAAAAAAATGGCGCATATCGGCAGATTCGGACCTGCCAAAAGGCAGTTGTCGTGTTAAGCATAAATCATCTGTCGTTATCAATAATTGGCAGCTTCGTCTTAAGTCCTTTATGGAAGAAACCGACACCTTGGTTTCAAAATTGGCTATTGAACCAGATTCTCTTACATCACCGGCAAAACCGACGACTAATCCAGATGCCTGAGC
>CBFHUY010000074.1:0-8924 GCA_965658885.1 Hydrogenovibrio sp. | reverse complement strand
ATACTTCCGATACGGGTGTGCTTATTTTGTGTGACCCAAGAATTAGTCAAAAATCTTATGGACAATTAATTATGAATAGTTTGCCAAAGTTTAAGTGGGTGTATGATGCTGAAACCGCAAAGGAAAAATTAAGATGAATGTGTTGGCAGTTGACTCTTCAACCAAAGCCTGTTCGGTTAGTTTACGGTTAGGGCATGAGAGTTTTACGGAATTTAAGATGGCTCCTCAACAACATGCTAATTTGCTGCTGACGATGGTTGAGGCTGTATTAGAAGCCGCGGGTTGTGATGAAACATCGATTGATGTATTAGCGTTCAGTGAAGGGCCAGGTGCTTTTACAGGCGTTCGTATTGCTGCTGGCGTGGTGCAAGGTCTCGCGTTAGGGTGGAATAAACCAGTTCAGGCTGTATCAACTTTAGAAGCGTTAGCTTGGCAAGGTTTTCAGCAAACAGGACAAGCTGACTGGGTTGCATTGTTAGATGCAAGAATGCATGAGGTCTATATGCAAACCTGTCATATCGAAGCAGGAATACTTGCTTCGGAAAAGGCGCTTTTGCTTTCTGAACAAATCGTGCATGAAAAAATAACTGAGTCGCAAGTGGTCAACGGGATTGGTGATATTCAGTCTGTCTACCCAGAGTTAGCAGGTGTTTTTGATCTTTGGTTAGATCAATATCCTTCGGCAGAGGCTATCGCGGTTATTGCTCAACAAAGACCGAATAACAGTTACGATCTAGCGCAGCAGTTACCCATGCCGGTTTATTTGCGAAATAATGTAGCAGATAAGCCCAAAGTTGTTTAATGATGAAGGTTTGAGTTGGGCCACTCAAATAACTCGTGCTTAGATTTTAAACAATGCTGTTAAGCGTCAAGAAATTGCAGCATTTTTTGATGTCATTCGCTTTTTACGCACAATTTTATCCACAGCTTTTGTGGATGAAAGTTTTAGATTCAGATAAATAGTCCATTTATGGAAATCGACAATGCAAAAGTGATATTATGGTTTTCTAATATTAGTATGTTATTGTGTTTTTGTATAACTTTCTTAGCTAATCTTCTTTTAAAACAATAAGATAATGTATTTTTATAAAAAGTGTTTTAAATGAATTCAGTAGTGACGCCTTATGGAGGAAAAATGCCAAATCATTTTGCACGGTTAATACTTTTCTTTTTCAGTGTGGTGTTGAGTCATGTACAAGCGGCGAACTTATCCACCTTATCCCCAAGCTTTGATATTGGGGAAACGGTTTTAGTTGCTTTCCCAAAACCGACGATTAAAGACGATGCCTATATTATTGGTATTGTGACTAAAAAACTGGAAAAGGGTGACTATCAAATCCGGGTACAGGAATTTGTCGAGGGGCATGATTACGGTTTGTCTTGCGTACCGATTGCCGTCGATGAGACGGGACAGTCGACTGGAGATTCTGGTTGGGAGTTATGGAAAGATACCAAATATCTTTCGGTTGATGGCTTGGAATATGTTGTTCCCGGAGAAAAAGTCATGGATTTGGGTAAGGGCAAGCTGCTGTTTATTGATCGTTACAATATTTATATCAGTTATTCCCGTTGGAAATCGAATGCACCGGTAATGCCTGTCGAAAAACTAGAAAGTACGCAAGCAGAGGCAAGGTCTATCGGTATGGTTGGAATTCTACCCGCTTTAAAACTCGCTCAGTTGGAAAGGGTTGCATATTACGATCCGCAAAATGGACGCCCTTTTTGGCCTTATGAGTCGGTATCACGACTCTTGCCCGTGATTACCGATATTAGGCATTTATTGTCAGAACAAGCCGATTTAAGGCGCTTGTGGAAGCATAACCCTCGAAATTGGCAAGAAATTAATCAATCCATGAAACAGGTTTTTTTGATTGATGCAATTGATAAGATTGTTAGAGATGCTCGATATTTGATAGAAGGGGAGTCATTAGACAAGGCCGATCCTAAGGCACTCAAGCTGCTTCAACAGCAGCTTAAGTCTATTGAACAGTTAAAAGCGTCTTAATGATCAAAGTGATAGTAAGTTTTGTTTAAATAATCGACAACATCTTGCTTTTCATCATCAAACCAACCGATGCTGAGGTTGTTGTCACAAAAAGAAACGGCTTTTTGAAGGCCTTTGATATCTGTTGGCGCCATTTTTTTTAGGTCAGGTTGGTTATATCCTAAATCAGCATGGCATCTCATGCAGTTAGCATCATCGTGCAAGACTTTGCCAGGGTGAACGTCTTCAGCCATAACCGCCATGGGCGCCAGTAAAGTCAAAAAGATGCTTTTGTGTAACAGTTTCATAAAATCCTCCAAAAGAGTTGTAGTGCGTAGTTAATTGTTTTCAACAAACAAAATTCATTTTACTGATTTTATTTAATTTTTTTGAAAAAACATCAATACCCCTATTAGCTTGGTCTATTCTTTAGTTAACTATTTGAAAATTTAAGTTTAAATAGGCAGCGATTTCTGATTTGTCATGGTTGTTTTTGCAATCACGACCTTGAGAAACTTCTCACTATCTTCGATTAAATTCGATAAGATAGCGCCATTATTCAATGACGGGGCAAAATCATGGTTGAACAAACGTTTATTAAAGGCAAGGATGCTTGCTTAGAAGACACGATAGAGCGATTGCAGGCTCGCTTAACCGAAGAGGGGTTTGAGGTTGAAGAAGCTTCTTGGCTCAATCCAGTGCCTAATGTGTATTCGGTTCATATTCGTGATCGTTTTTGTCCTGCCTTATTTACGAATGGGAAGGGAGCCAGTCGCAAAGCCACTTTAGCCAGTGCCTTAGGTGAGTTTTTTGAACGGCTTGAAACCAATTATTTCTTTTCTGATTTTTATTTGGAATCGAAGCTGATTCATCCCAAAAATGACCAGGCCTGGGAGGAACAGGGGCTGTATTTCCCCAATGAGAAGGCATTTAAGCTGGACGCGTATCAAAACTGCCTAACACCTGAATTGTGGAAAATTTACGATCCTGAACAACAATTGTGTGCCGAAGATTTTCTCAGTTTAAATGATGCTTCGGATGAAATTCGGTGTTTACCTTTAACCCAGGCGTCCAATGGACAAACTGTTTATTTTCCGATGAACTTGTTCAGTAATCTGTACGCCAGTAATGGTTTAAGTGCCGGTAATACAAAAGAAGAAGCGATGGTACAAGGGCTGTCCGAAGTGTTTGAACGTTGGGTCAAACGTAAAATACTCACTGAAAATTTGTGTTTACCAGAAGTGCCTGAAGCCGTTATTAATCAATTCCCAAATGTGGTTCATGCACGTCAAGCGTTACGTGAACAAGGCATTGAGGTTTCGATTCGTGATAGTTCGTTAGGTGGTCGCTATCCGGTGATGAACGTAACGTTGTTTGAGCAAAAATCTGGGCGCTGTTTTGCTTCGTTTGGTGCGCATCCGATTTTTGAAGTTGCATTAGAGCGAACGTTGACAGAATCTTTGCAAGGAAGAAGTTTGGATCTGCTGGATGGTTTTCAGGTACCGATATTTGATGAAGCACTGGTGGCTGAGGATGAAAATATCGAAAATCATTTTATTGATTCCAGCGGCTTGATTCATGCCAAATTTATTTCACAGCAAGCCGACTTTGACTTTGTTCCCTGGGATTTTCAAGGCACAACCCAAGCGCAATTAGCAGATTTGATTGCAAAAGTTGAAGCCGAGGGCGCTGACGTCTACTTTGCTCATTATCAACATTTTGGATTGCAAGCTTGCCGTATCGTGGTGCCTGGCATGTCTGAGGTGTTTCCCATGTCAGAGCTTTTGGACAATAATCAGAACCAAGGTCGAATATTAAGAGAATTGCTTGAAGCCTTAGCCGACTCTGATGCAGATGATCGGTTTGAACAAGCGTATGAAGCTTTAGAGTCACTGGGGTTCGCAGACCATCAGGGCGTGGCGAACTTGATTGGACTTTTGCCCGATCCTCAGTCGGATTGGAAGCACTTTAAAATCATTGATTTGTCTATGTGGTTGTTACTGGCGATGCAAGATTATGAGATGGCTTATGAGAAGTTACAGGTTTGCCATTATTATGTAGATAACGAAGCCAAGGCTCACTTGTATCGGGCTCTGGGCTTTGCTCTAGAAATACTGCTGGAATCCGCCGAGACGGACTATCCCGAAGCAGTGCAAGCTTGCTTGTTTGGACAGGAAACCGTTGAAAAGGTTTGGCAGTGCATTCGAGGAGAGTGCGTGTTGGGTGGTATCGATATCGGCATGGATGCTTTCCGAAACAGCCGGAATCACCTGGCGTTATTGTCGGTTTATGATCGAATACATCAAGTTAAAATGGCGGCAAGCTGGTAAAACAAAATTACCAGCATAGCGTGCATTTTTGTTAGAATATCGGGTTTATTAGGTGAATAGATCCCATTTACCCAGCGCATTATTTAGGAAACAACCGAATGAAACTAGACTTTTTAGATTTTGAACAGCCCATCGCGGAATTAGAAGCCAAAATTGATGAGTTGCGACATTTAGATGGCCAGGATATGGACTTGCTTAAAGAGGTTTCAGCGCTTGAACAAAAAAGCAAAAACTTAACACAGTCTATTTTTAGTCGTTTGAGTGATGTGCAGATTGCTCAGGTTGCCCGACATTCGCAACGCCCTTATATGTTGGATTATTTAGAAGCCATTTTCACAGATTTTAAAGAGATGCATGGAGACCGTGCTTTTGCTGATGATGCGGCAATTGTAGGCGGTTTGGCACGTATTGATGGACAGGCTGTCATGGTGATTGGTCAACAAAAAGGTCGTGATACCAAAGAAAAAATTGCGCGTAATTTTGGTATGCCCCGGCCAGAAGGGTATCGAAAAGCCCTAAGGTTAATGAAAACAGCGGAAACCTTTAATTTACCTATCTTGACGTTTATTGATACACCTGGTGCTTATCCTGGGATCAATGCTGAAGAAAGAGGGCAGTCTGAAGCCATTGCTCGAAATTTGCTGGAAATGTCAGAGCTAAAAGTGCCGGTAATCTGTACGGTGATTGGTGAAGGGGGTTCTGGTGGTGCATTAGCGATTGGGGTTGGTGATGTGACCATGATGATGCAATACAGTACCTATTCAGTCATTTCTCCAGAAGGCTGTGCTTCCATTTTATGGAAGGATGCAGCCAATGCGGCTGATGCTGCGGCTGCGCTAGGCATTACCGCTACGCGCTTAAAAGAGCTGGGATTGGTGGATGAAATTGTGTCAGAACCTTTAGGGGGTGCTCACCGAGATCCAATGGCAGCTGCCAGTGCCCTTAAGGAAGCATTATTGAGTCAGCTTCAAAGCTTAGCATCAGTGCCAGTTGAAACCCTATTGGAGAACCGGTATCAGCGGTATATGCAATATGGCAATTTTGAGACGGCATAGCACTTTAATTCTTCGAGTAAAAAAACAGTGTTTAGAGACCGTTGCTTTTAAGATGATGTCTTCTGGTGTCTAGCGCGTTAATCGAACAAGCCATCATTGATTTGGTGGCGACCTTTCCTGAACCGACCCGTTTTTTAATTGCCTTTAGTGGCGGAATGGATTCAACTGTTCTGTTGGATGCATTGGCACGAAAAATTCCCTCAGAACGGCTGCATGCCGTCTATATCGATCATGGTTTGCAGTCTGACTCTTCACACTGGGCACAACATTGTGCTCAAGTTTGTGATCATTATTCGATTGATTTTCAATCGCTTACGGTTGAAATCGATTCGTCTGCTCGTCAAGGCATTGAAGCGATTGCCCGCCAAAAGCGATATCAGGCCTTGTGTCATTGTGTCGATGACCAAACCGTTCTGTTAACGGCTCATCACCAGCGTGATCAAGTTGAAACGCTTTTGTTGAATCTTGCCAGAGGGGCGGGGGTTGCTGGTTTAGCAGCGATGCCCAAACTGAAGTACTGGCAGTTTGACCATGACCAAAAAAAACAACATTACCGTCCGTTGTTACAAGTTCCTTATGCCGCTTTAAAGGCTTATGCAGAACACTATCAGCTAGACTGGGTAGAAGATTCAACTAACGTTGATACGCACTTTCGACGCAATTTTGTTCGGCATGAAATTCTGCCAAAATTTAACCAGGCCTGGCCATTTTTTGAGGCTAATGTGGCGCAATCTGCTCAGTATGTGGGCGAAGGATTGGCGTTGTTAAATGAGCTGGCTGAGATGGATTTTCAGCACTGTGAACATTCTATATTTGCCATAAAACTGCCTGAAAACCTATTTGAGAATTTTGCCAGAATTAGAAATGTGATTCGTTTTTGGATTTTGCACTATGATCTAAAATTCCAATTAAATCAATCTATTTTTACGTGGATTGAAAGTGCTTTAAAAGATTCAAGTCCGCAATCTCAACCACAAAGACGCTTGAATAAGGGGTGCTTAAGAATCTATCAAACGACGCTGTTTTATTATGGCGCTTTTCAAGCGGATTATCATCTGGAGGCGCATCAGTTTTCGCCAGAGGATCTGCAATTTTGGAATCAAGCTTTAATGGATGAACTTCGTATTGTGGATAAGGTTTTTGAGGGGCGGATTGTCAAGCTGAGGTCGATATCAACTGTGGATAAGGATTGGGTGTCGACCCCAAAAAAACTAAAGCAGTGGTTTAAGCAACACCGGGTGCCGGTTTGGGATCGTCAGCGCTGGCCGATTGTTGAAGTGGATGACACGCCTGTCGCTGTTCTGGGCTTTCATTCACTAAAAACATTTGTTGGAAAGGAATTGCCGAAAGGGTGATTATCCGCTATAATTTGCTTCCATTCTTAACCTTCAATTCGGACGATCTTTTCAGATGTACAAAGCACTGAAAATGCCGAATTAAACTCTAAACCAAAGTGATTTCATGACAAAGTTTATTTTCGTTACGGGTGGTGTTGTTTCTTCATTGGGGAAAGGCATTGCTGCCGCGTCTTTAGGCGCCTTGTTAGAAGCAAGGGGACTTAAAGTTAGTATGTTAAAAATGGATCCCTATATCAATGTTGATCCAGGCACCATGAGTCCTTTTCAGCATGGTGAAGTTTTTGTGACCGATGATGGTGCTGAAACGGATTTAGACCTTGGGCATTATGAACGCTTTGTACAAAGAAATTTTACCCAGCGCAATAGCTTTTCAACTGGGCAAGTTTATGAAAAAGTTATTCGCAAAGAGCGTCGCGGAGATTATCTTGGTGGCACCGTTCAGGTGATTCCCCATATTACCGATGAAATCAAACGACGCATTAAGCTTGCTGCAGAAGGCTATGATGTGGCCTTGGTTGAAGTCGGCGGCACGGTCGGTGATATCGAGTCGCTGCCATTTTTGGAAGCTATTCGTCAACTAGCGGTTGAAGTTGGACGGCAACAAGCCTTATTTATGCATTTAACGTTATTGCCTTATATTGCGGTTGCGGGTGAAGTTAAAACCAAACCCACTCAACATTCGGTCAAAGAACTTAGATCGATTGGGATTCAACCTGATGTGTTGATTTGTCGTTCAGAGCGTCCATTAGAAGACTCTGAAAAACGAAAAATTGCCTTATTTACCAATGTAGAAGAAAGTGCCGTTATTAATTCGTTAGATGCTCGCTCCATTTACGAAGTGCCAAGAATGCTTCATGAGCAGGGCTTGGATAACTTGGTGACGGATCGTTTCCGGATTGATGCGCGCGAAGTGGATTTAACCGATTGGGATAAGGTCGTTGATGCTCAATTGAATCCTAAGCAAACGGTCGATATCGCGATGGTGGGTAAATATGTTGATTTAACAGAAGCATACAAGTCGCTAATAGAAGCCTTGATTCATGGTGGAATCCAAACACAAACCCGAGTCAATATTCATTATATTGATTCGGAAGAATTGGAAACCAACGGCAATGCTGCCATTGCTGAAATGGATGCCATTTTAGTGCCAGGTGGTTTTGGAGAACGTGGCGTTGAAGGCAAAATTGCAGCCATACAGTATGCACGCGAAAACAAAATTCCTTTTTTAGGGATTTGTTTAGGGTTACAAATGGCGGTTGTGGAATATGCACGTCATGTGGCCGGTTACCCTGAAGCTCATAGTACCGAATTGAATGCACATACCTCTACACCAGTGGTAGCGCTGATTACCGAATGGACAGATGAGTCGGGTCAAATTGTTGAGCGAACGGAGCAAGCAGACCTTGGAGGAACCATGCGTTTGGGGGGGCAGAATTGTCGTCTGTTATCAGGCAGTAAAATTGAACAAATTTACGGTTCGTCTTTGATTCGTGAAAGACATCGCCATCGTTATGAAGTGAATGATGGCTATATTCCAAAACTGGAAGCTGCTGGATTGATTATTTCAGGTCGGTCAGAAGATGGTAGTTTGGTCGAAACGATCGAAATTGCTGACCATCCTTGGTTTGTGGCGTGTCAGTTCCACCCAGAATTTACTTCCACGCCGCGAAATGGTCATCCATTGTTCAAAGCATTTGTCACGGCAGCCAATCTGCATAAGCAGACTCAAAATAAAGGTTAAAAAGGACTTTAACTTATGAATTTATGTGGATTTGATGTTGGAATTGATCAGCCTTTTTTTCTGATTGCCGGGCCTTGTGTTATAGAGTCTGAACAATTGGCAATTGATACAGCTGGCCAGCTAAAGGAATTGACCAGTGCGCTAGGCATTCCTTTTATTTATAAATCGTCTTATGACAAAGCCAATCGTTCCTCTACCAAAAGCTTCAGAGGGTTAGGGGTAGATGAAGGCTTGCGAATCTTGCAGAAGGTCAAGCAGGAAATTGGGGTTCCCGTTTTGACTGATGTTCATGAAGATACGCCGCTAGAAGAAGTGGCCAGCGTCGTAGATGTGATGCAAACCCCTGCATTTTTGGTGCGTCAAACAAACTTTATTCAAAATGTCTGTAAGCAGGGGCTCCCTGTTAATATCAAAAAAGGCCAGTTTCAAGCGCCATGGGATATGGATCAGGTGGTG
>CBFHUY010000073.1:0-9004 GCA_965658885.1 Hydrogenovibrio sp. | reverse complement strand
ATGGTCGGGGATACCGAATTTGATATGGAAATGGCAAGGACAATTGGGATGGATCGTATTGCATTAAGTCATGGTGTGCATGAAACGGCGGTTTTGCAATCTTATGAGCCGGTTGCCACTTTTGATGATTTAATGACTATGCAGGCCTGGTTAAAAAATCGGGTTCACCCTTACTCAAGACGTGAGTTTGCGTAGTTGTAAGGTAGGGCAATGCCACATTGTTTGAGTAACGTCGTGAGTTCGATTAGCGGAAGGCCGATCAGGGCGTTAGGGTCCTTGGATTGAATTTCTTCAAATAAAGTAATACCGAGTCCTTCCGATTTAAAACTGCCAGCGCATTGATAGGGGGTTTCGAGTCTGAGGTAGTGTTCGATTTCAGTATCGGAGAGCTGACGAAATTGAACGCGTGTGATGTCAATGGCTTGATGGGTTTCTGATCCATTGACGACAGCCAGTCCGGTAAGAAACTCAATGGTATGGCCGCTGAACTGTTGGAGTTGTTTGATGGCGTTAGCATGGGTGTGCGGTTTGCCAATGGCTTTACCATTAAAGGTTGCGCTTTGGTCTGAGCCAATAACAATGGCATCGGGGTATTGAGATGCAACGACTTGCGCTTTTTGTCGTGATAGGCGCTGAACCATCTCAATGACACTTTCATTGGCGAGAGGGGTTTCATCCAATTTTGGATTGGCTGTTTCAAAGGGTAGTTGAAGTTTTTCCAGTAGTTGTTTGCGAAACGGTGACGTGGAAGCCAGAATGATTTGCGGTAAAGACGTGTTTTGGGTCATGCTAGGCCTTTGTTTTTTTTGAGGTTTAAAACGGTTGGCTGTGAAACCGCTTGGTTATTTATTTTTTGACTTTGAAGGGGAATGCAGGTATTATGCGCGCCATGTTTGATAACCTTCCAGATTTAATTGATCCTGTTTATTGTGGACAACATAATAAACATTATACCGCAAGAGTCAATCAAGCTGATTTTCCACGCTTGAGACAACAGCTGGTAGCAGACAATTTGGATGTGGAAGTCTCAGTGCGTTTTTACTATCATCGACAGTTTAAAATGCACGCTTTTGATCTGCAAGTTAAGTCGCAGTTTCAGTTAGAGTGCCAACGATCTTTAAAGCCTTTTAGCTTAGATATCGCCTCTTCTGTGACCGGTGTTTTTGTAGAGTCAATGGCTTTGGCCGAAGACTTGCCGTCGGAGGTGGAAGTTTATGAGCTTGAGACAGATAAAATCTCATTGATTTCACTGATAGAAGATGAGCTTTTGCTTCAGATTCCATTGGTGCCAGTCAATGACCAAAGTTCAATGGATTATGACAATCTAGCTGAGGACAATTTGTCTGAGCCGGAAACCGAATTAACCCAAAAGCCCAATCCTTTTGCAGTATTGCAGGGATTGAAAAATAACCCAAATTAACGTCAGGAGACACTAAAATGGCTGTTCAAAAAAGTCGTAAGACCCCTTCAAGACGTGGTATGCGTCGTTCACATGATGCGTTGACTACCGCGGCAATTACTGTAGATGAGACAACTGGTGAATTACATCGTCGTCATCATGTAACTGCAGATGGTTTCTACAAAGGTAAAAAAGTTATTCAAAAAGGTTAATCCTTTTTGTTTGATTTTGAATGGCGTTATTTTATTAGGTTAATGAAATAGCGCCCGCTTTGTTTGAAGCCAATCACTTTCTGTAACACACCGTTTTTATTGGCGGTTTCCATTCTTGAATGAATTCATTTCGTTGTTTAATATTTAGGACAATCCATTGAGTATCAAAATTGCCGTAGATGCGATGGGGGGAGATCATGGTGTTCAAGTGACGATCCCTGCTTCGCTTGAAGCCTTGACCCGATTTTCAGATATCACACTATTGCTTGTCGGTAATCAGAGCTTGATTGAATCGGAGTTGTCTAAACACGATTATGACGCCTCTCGGATAGAGGTGGTTCACGCTGAACAGGTTGTCGAAATGGATGACATGCCTTCTAAAGCCCTCAGAAATAAACGCCAATCATCGATGCGGATCGCTTTAAATTTGGTCAAAGAAGATCAGGCGCAGGCCTGTGTCAGTGCGGGTAATACCGGTGCACTGATGGCGATATCTAAGTTTGTGTTAAAAACCTTGCCGGGTATTGATCGTCCAGCGATTTGTACGCAAATGCCAACAATGAAAGGGCATGTTCATCTATTGGATTTGGGTGCCAATGTTGGGGCTGAAGGTCATCATCTTGCTCAGTTCGCTGCCATGGGATCGGCATTGGTGGAGGCTGTTGACAATAATCCAACACCGCGTGTTGGTTTGCTTAATATCGGTGAAGAAGAGATTAAAGGGCATCAACGAATTAAAGATGCCAATGCCTTGCTGAAAAAAAGTTCGATTAATTATATCGGATATGTCGAAGGCGATGAGATTTATCAAGGTAATGTGGATGTGGTTTCTTGTGATGGTTTTGATGGTAATATCGCGTTAAAAGCCAGTGAAGGTGTGGCGAAAATGATTTCATTTTATTTACGAGAAGCCTTTAGTCGCAATATCTTTACGAAGTTAGCTGGGCTTTTGGTGATGCCAGTATTGAAAGCTTTTAAAGAAAAAGTCGATCCAAGACGGTATAATGGCGCATCCTTATTGGGATTACGTAAGATTGTGATAAAAAGTCATGGTGGAGCCGATAAGTTTTCTTTTTACTATGCGATTGCAGAAGCTAGGCTAGAAGCACTTAAAAATGTGCCTGAGTTGATTGCTGTGAAAGTGAAAAGCATTTTAGATGACCAGCAAAAATCCGCTGATGAAGCAAAAGAAATAAGCTAGTGTTCAGTTTGATGTAGGTTGTATTCGGCATATAGCTGCCAGTGTCCCTACTCTCTATAAAGCAGGTATTATGAGTCAAAGAATATACAGTCGAATTGTTGGAACCGGAGGCTATCTGCCAGAAAAGGTGATGACAAATCTGGATTTAGAAGCCATTGTTGAAACCAGCGATGAGTGGATTCGTGAAAGAACGGGTATTGAAGAGAGACGGATCGCAGCTGATAACGAAACGACTTGTGATTTGGCAGAGAAGGCAGCATTACAAGCGATGGAGATGGCGGGAGTCACCGCAAGTCAACTCGACATGATCTTGGTTGCAACCACCACACCAGACAAAATCTTTCCCAGTACCGCTACCTTATTACAGGCTCGTTTAGGCAATCATGGCGCTCCGGCATTCGATTTGCAAGCCGTTTGTACCGGGTTTGTTTATGCATTGAGCGTTGCGGACCAATATATTAAAACAGGTATGGCAAAAAGAGTGCTTGTGGTTGGCGCAGAAACCTTGTCTCGTATTACCAATTGGCAAGACAGAAATACCTGTGTACTGTTTGGTGATGGAGCTGGGGCAGTCTTGTTAGAAGCCTCGTCTGAAACGGGGATATTATCAACCCATTTACATGCAGATGGTCAATATGAAGAACTTTTGCATGTGCCTTCCGGGCCTTCCAAGCGCCCGCAAACCGACGAAATTGCCGAGCGAACCATGTCTATGAAGGGCAATGAAGTCTTTAAAATTGCCGTCAATACCCTGAGTCAAATTGCCAACGAAACCCTCGAAGCCAATCAGATGCAAAAAGAGCAAATAGATTGGTTGGTGCCGCATCAAGCGAACTTACGTATTATTAAAGCAACTGCGCGAAAACTGAAGCTGGGCGACCAGCAAACGGTGATTACCGTGAATAAGCATGCGAATACGTCAAGTGCTTCAATTCCACTGGCATTGAATGAAGCGGTTCGTGACGGCAGAATTCAAAAAGATCAGATGTTGTTATTGGAAGCCTTTGGTGGCGGGTTTACTTGGGGTTCTGCTCTGATTCAGTATTAAAAGGATTTTTTTATGTCTTATGGATTTGTCTTTCCAGGTCAAGGTTCTCAATCAGTGGGAATGTTAGCCGATTTAGCGCAACAACATCCCGTGGTTACCGAAACCTTTCAAGAAGCCTCTGAAGCTTTAGGCTATGATTTGTGGGCGCTTGTACAAGAGGGGCCTGAAGCCCAACTAAACCAAACCGATATTACTCAGCCAGCGATGTTGACAGCGGGGATTGCCACCTGGCGAGCGCTAGAGCGTATGAAGCCGTTAATGCCATCCTTTTTAGCGGGACATTCGCTCGGAGAGTACTCTGCATTGGTTGCTGCAGGCGTCATGACCTTGTCTCAGGGGGTGCAGTTGGTTGCTGAGCGCGGTCGTTTGATGCAATCCGCCGTTCCAGAAGGTCAAGGTGGTATGGCCGCTGTTTTAGGATTGGAAGATGCTCAAATTATTGACATTTGTGCCGAAGTCTCAAAGACAACGGGGGTTTTAGAAGCGGTTAACTTTAATTCTCCAGGGCAGGTTGTGGTCGCGGGAGAAAAAGTAGCCGTTGATGCTTCCTTGTCGTTGTTCACAGATGCAGGAGCAAAACGTGTGGTACCTCTGGCGGTTAGTGTGCCATCGCATTGCTCGTTAATGAAGCCTGCCGCAGAAAGTCTCGCACAATCTTTAGCAGATATGTCATTTGAAGTGCCCACGATTCCTGTGATTCATAATGCCAGTGTCGAATCTTATGAAGATGTACAACAGGTTAAGCAAGCGTTAGTCGAGCAGTTATATCGTCCCGTGCAATGGGTGAAGACCATTGAGAAAATGAAGCAAAATGGTGTGGAACGTTTGTATGAATTAGGGCCGGGTAAGGTGCTGATGGGGCTAAATCGTCGTATTGATCGAAAAATGGGGATGCAAGCGGTTTATGATTCCGCTACACTTAACGCATCTCTAGAAACACTGTAAGGAAAGGATATGGTTTCTGAAAAAATTGCATTTGTTACGGGTGCGAGTCGCGGAATTGGTAAAGCAATTGCCTTGGATTTGGCAGCGAACGGTGCAACCGTTATCGGTACTGCAACGTCTGAAAAAGGGGCCCAAGCTATTACTGATTATATACAGTCGGCAGGTTTAAAAGGCTGTGGTAAATGCTTGGATGTAACCAATGCAGAACAGGTGACGCAAGTGTTGGCTGAGGTGGTTAAGGACTATGGTACGCCGACCATTTTGGTGAACAATGCTGGTATTACTCGAGATAATTTACTGATGCGTATGAAGGATGATGAGTGGGATGATATTATCAATACCAATCTGAGTTCTGTCTATCGCGTATCAAAAGCCTGTCTTCGCGGCATGATGAAGGCTAAGCAAGGGGCGATTATTAATATTGCCTCGGTTGTGGGCGTCATGGGGAACGCAGGGCAAACCAACTATGCTGCTGCTAAAGCCGGTATTATGGGGTTTACTAAATCATTGGCTAGAGAGATTGGTGCCAAGAATGTAACTGTGAACACCATTGCGCCAGGATTTATTGATACCGATATGACCAAAGCGCTTCCTGAAGCACAGCGTGAAGCCTTGATTCAGCAAATTCCATTAAAGCGTTTGGGAACGCCGAACGATATCGCGAAGATGGTGACTTTCTTGGCCTCTCCAAGTGGTGCTTATATCACTGGACAAACCTTGAACGTCAATGGCGGCATGGTGATGGTTTAAGCCATAACAAGTTTCAAACGATTGGTTTTCACTCGATAAAGATTTAAAGTGAGAATTAGTTAACAAAATAGCTTGAAAAAAAAGCCAACTAAGGCGAAAATGAGCAAAATTTTTTAACGAATTATTTTAATTAATAGAAAACTGGAGAAGGTTTCATGAGCAGTATTGAAGAACGCGTCAAAAAAATAGTTGTTGAGCAGTTGGGTGTTGAAGAAGATCAAGTGACCGCTGATGCGTCATTTATTGATGACTTAGGTGCAGACTCGCTAGACACGGTTGAGCTGGTTATGGCTTTAGAAGAAGAATTTGATTGTGAAATTCCAGATGAAGAAGCTGAAAAAATTTCAACATTAGCGCAAGCAACTGCTTATGTAGAAGCTAACTTGTAAAGCTTTAGATTGAATAGTCTCTTAAAAAGCCGTCTTGACGGCTTTTTTTGTTTTTAAAACCTTTTTTATAAAACGTTACCGATAGTTAAGTTGTTTAAACCGTTAAGTGATTTAATGACGGTATCGTAAGAGTGTGCCGATTGGCGTTTGTTGTATCGCTTTGAGAGAAACCAAAGTGAGTTTACCATTTTGATAAGGATTGCATATGGGGTTGCGTCGTGTTGTTGTAACGGGAGTGGGATGTATCACGCCTTTAGGAAATACTGTTGAGAAGACTTGGTCTAAACTATTAGCGGGTGAAAGTGGTATCGAATTTTTAACACGGTTTGACACGACGCCTTTCTCCGTTAAATTTGGTGGTGAAATTAAAGGCTTTGAGATTACCGATTATCTATCGGCTAAAGAAGCCAAGAAAATGGATCCGTTTATTCATTATGGTATGGCAGCCGGTATTCAGGCAATTGAGGATTCTGGGCTAGAAATCACAGAGCAAAATGCCACCCAAATTGGTGTCTCAATCGGGTCGGGGATTGGTGGTATTGGCTCCATTGAAAAGCAACATGCCATTTTGGAAAAATCAGGCCCGCGTCGCGTCTCTCCCTTTTTTGTTCCCAGCGCGATTATTAATATGATTTCCGGTAATCTTTCGATCCTGTATGGTCTAAAAGGACCCAATATGGCGATTGGCACTGCCTGTGCCACTGGAACTCACAGTATCGGCGATGCGTATCGAATGATTCAATTTGGTGATGCGGATGCAATGGTGGCAGGGGGCGCTGAATATGCTACCACGCCTTTAGGCGTTGCCGGGTTCGCGGCAGCAAAAGCACTCTCTACCCGTAATGATGATCCGCAGACGGCCAGTCGTCCTTGGGACAAAGACCGTGATGGGTTTGTTCTCAGTGATGGTGCAGGTGCCGTGATGTTGGAAGAGTATGAACATGCTAAAGCGCGTGGTGCGAAAATCTATTGTGAAATTGTTGGGTTTGGTATGAGTGGCGATGCGTTCCACATGACCAAGCCAGCAGACGGGGGGGAAGGCGGCGCAAGATGTGTTAAAAATGCGTTGCGTAACGCGGGGTTGAATCCTGAACAAATCGATTATATTAATGCGCATGGCACTTCAACGCCAGCAGGTGATGTCTGTGAGGCCAGTGCCATTAAATCGGTGTTTGGCGATCATGCCTATCAATTGGCAGTCAGTTCAACCAAGTCGATGACGGGTCACGCTTTGGGTGCGGCTGGTGCAATGGAAGCGGTGTTTACGGCTCTGGCCATCCAGGATCAAGTGCTACCGCCGACAATGAATTTACAGAATCCAGCAGAAGGTTGTGACTTGGATTTTGTTGCTGGAGAAGCGCGTCAGGCAAAAGTGAACTATGCAATTTCCAATTCACTTGGCTTTGGTGGCACCAATGCGACCCTTGTTTTTGGAAAGGTTTAGATGACCGTTATCGGGTTTTTGTGATTGTATGACAGTGGCTTCACCGCATATCAAGGTGGTTTCGATTGCCAGTGATGGCATGGATCTGCTTAAAATTCATCACCACTTCCCGACACGATACCCCTTTTTATTAGAAAGTGTCGCCCAAGGTCACTTAGGGCGTTATGACATTTTATTTGCCTTTCCCCAACAAACCCTAAGCTGCCATCAGCCCGGAGATGCGGAGCCGTTTATTGCCGCATTTAATCAATATTTTCAGGCGCAACAATGCGACCCCTTAGACTCTGATCTGCCATTTCATGGCGGGTGGTTTGGTTACTTTAGTTACGAATATGCTCAGGTTGTCGAACCAACGCTCAATTTGCCCCCATCCGATTTACCGCTGGCTAAGTTGGTACGGGTGCCTGCCGCCATCATTCAAGATCACCAAACCCAGCAAATTCATTTTGTGGTCGAAGCCGAATTTGAGTCCTTGTTGCATGAACTGCAAGCCGACTATGAACAGGTTCTGGACTTTGAATGGCCAAGTTCCGACATTCAGATTGCGGCCCAAACGGAAGAACCCTCACAAAAATATTTGCAGGGTGTTGAAGCGATTAAAGAGTACATCCTAGCAGGAGATGTTTTTCAAGTGAACTTGTCACGAGAATGGCAAGTGCAATTGCAACAGGGCGATTATCAATCCCTATATCGCTCTTTACGCCAGCACAACCCAGCGCCATTTGCAGCCTGCGTTAATTGGGGCGATTGGCAAGTTTTAAGTTCATCACCTGAGCGTTTGGTGAAAACTCATCAAGGCTGGGTGGATACCCGTCCGATTGCCGGTACCCGTAAACGCAGTACCGAGCAGGCGCAAGATCAAGCATTGATTGCCGAATTGATTTCCCATCCTAAGGAAATTGCTGAACATATTATGTTGATTGATTTAGAGCGCAATGACTTAGGGCGTATCTGCCAGCCTGGTACCGTGAAGGTCAACGAGTTGATGGTAGTGGAAAGTTATCAACATGTGCATCATATTGTTTCCAATGTTCGAGGACGACTCAATCCTCAATTAACCCCGCTAGAAGTGATTCACGCGACCTTCCCAGGTGGCACCATTACCGGTTGCCCAAAGGTGCGTTGTATGGAAATTATTGCAGAACTTGAACAGATGCCGCGTCGGGCTTATACCGGCTCTCTCGGTTATATCAATCGCGATGGTTCTATGGATTTTAACATTTTGATTCGTACGCTGCTTCAACAGGGGCAAGCGGTTTCCTTTCGAGCAGGGGCGGGTATT
This sequence comes from Hydrogenovibrio sp., assembly GCA_965658885.1. Lineage (GTDB taxonomy): Bacteria > Pseudomonadota > Gammaproteobacteria > Thiomicrospirales > Thiomicrospiraceae > Hydrogenovibrio. The sequence continues at coordinate 334 of CBFHUY010000073.1, read as the reverse complement.
GTTGCAGATTCGGAGGCAGAAAGAGAGTTACAAGAGTCCGCTCATAAAGCCAAAGGCATGTTAAATGCCTTGTTATCGAGAGAATCGACTGAATGAGGGATGCACTGGATAGAGGACTCTTGTACGGCGATGCATTTTTTACGACCCTATTGGTTGAAAAGGGTCAACTTGCAAACTGGCCAGCCCATTGGCGACGTTTGCAACACAGTGCGCAACGCTTAAAATTTCCAGCCCTTTCCGAGGTTGCGTTACGGCGTCGAGTCGCTGAAATCGTACAAACGATGGATACTGATAAGCCGCATCAAGTGATTAAAATCCTAATCAGCCGGGGTCA
>CBFHUY010000072.1:0-9050 GCA_965658885.1 Hydrogenovibrio sp. | reverse complement strand
AGCTTGGCTTGTTGCTCATCGGTTTCCGCCAGGTTATTGACATTAAACCGACCTTGTAACTCTTCCAATCGCCCGGCAACTTGCCCGCCCGCAAACGGAATCGGCATCATGGGTTGCGCCCACTGCTCGCCCAAATGATCGATTTCTGTCATACTGGCATCCAGCTTTAAGCCTTTTTTCACCCAAGCTTCCAACCCATTGGCCACCGCCAAAGACTGCGCTTGATTCAATCGCGTTTCAGCTCGCTGAATATCCAACGCTTGCTGATACACTAATTGAGCGGCGATAATCGAGACAACGGCCACCACCAACAACACCGTAATCAGCGCAAACCCTTTTTGCTTGTGTGTGCGATGGATGCCAGTCATTAACTGTCCGCTCCGCGAATCAATCGACGCACCTGCCCAACACCGTCATACTCCAACACAATTTCGACCAGGCCTGGTAGTTTTGGCGCGGTTTGTCCCTCAGTTTCCTGTCTAAGCGGCGGCCAATAAGATTGCCATTGCCGCTTTTCATCCATTTGACGAATTCGGAAAGCTTTAACCCCATCCAGTAATTCCCACTGCTGAACCTGTGTATCAGGCGCGCGATCTAACACTGGCCACACGCGTCGATACAACACCTCACCTTCCAACCGATAGCCCACTCGCACCAAACCACTTTCCCCATAAGGCGAAGGATAGGTCGCAATGCGTGTCAAAGACACCTGTTGACCTTGCATTTGATAACTGGGCAATACCGACCCCAAACTGTCTAAAACGGGTCGGGGTGTCATTTGTGAAAAGTCCTGCTCCATCCACCATAATGCACGCTGCAAAGCACTAAATCGTTCATTATTGGCTTCCAGCCGACTCTTGACTTGCGTGACTTCATTGACCGCTTGATAAGACAAAACAGCCAAGATCGCAGAAATCGCCATTGCTACCAACAATTCAATCAAAGTAAAACCGGCTTGATGATGCCGAGGCGAGCCCAACGGTTTCATTGTCCCACCACCGACACCAAATTAGCGCTAGGGTGACTTTCACCCTCTAACGTGACAGTCAAACTGGCTTTTTGAATGCCGGGAATCAAAGTCGGTTCCAATTTCAATTCAACGATCCAGTCGGCATTGGCCATCTGCACGATTTGTTTTTTTTCTAAGCGCTGCCCAGTTTGTTGAGCCTGCTGTAACTCAATCATTTGGTTTTGCGCAACCCAAGTAGCCAATACCCGATTTTGCATTGACCCTTGTTGAAACACCGTTTGACTCAGCGCCATACTGAGTGCGGACAAGGTAACCGCAACGATTACTAAAGCGACCATGACTTCAATCAGGGTAAAGCCGCGATTGCGATTGACCTTATTCGCGCCCATTGACCCGCCCTTGCTGAGTCTTAAATTTCATTAACGGCGTCCAGCTCAACTGCTTGCTAAGCTGATCCATGCGCATTTCAACCAGGCCTGGTAGAATTTCCCCGGTTGGCCAACACAACCAACCCTCGCCAGGCAAACCAAAGCGTGTTTGCAATTCAGGTTGCGACGTCCAAGTTACGTTCACGCCATCCACCCAGGGCACATCATCCATCGCATCCACGGTTTGCCATTGATTTCGACTCAGCACCCGCATTGTCATCCCCTTTTTATCCACCAACAGTGCATGGATTTTTTGACGGAAAACGGCTTGATCACAGGTTTGCTGCAAAGCCCCTTTTAATTGCAAGCTTTGCTGATTGAGTCGAGCGGATTCACTGGGGGTTAAGGCTAAAGTGGCGGCGGACAGCACCACCGCCAAAATCACCACCACCACCATCAATTCAATCAGCGTAAAACCGCTCTGCCTGTGGATGGGGTTCAATTACTCCGTCCAGTTGCCCAGAGTGGCATTCACGCCTTCACCACCTTCTTCACCGTCGGCGCCCAAGGTATATAAATCAAAGTCCCCATTTTGTCCTGGACTTAAATATAAATAATCACGTCCCCACGGATCTTTAGGCAATTGCTGCATATAAGGTTTCCAATTGGGCGCTTCCGGTTCCGATGTCGGCTGCGAAACCAAAGCTTCCAACCCTTGCTCGGTGGTGGGATAACGATAATTGTCAAGCTTGTAAAGCTGCAAAGCCGAACTCATGGAAGCAATATCTTGCTTGGCTTTCACAATCCGTGCTTCATCTGGGCGATCCATAAATTGCGGCACCGCAATGGCCGCCAAGATCGCTAAAATCACCACCACCACCATCAATTCAATCAGCGTAAAGCCCTGTTGTTTGTGCCGTTTTGACAGACGATCTGCTTGAGCGTCAAATCGGGGTAAGCCCACCGTTTTCATTGAATTTTGCTGATTCATTTTTTGTCTCTTCCTCTTTGTTTCTGTGTTTAATTAGGGTCAACCGACCATCGAATTCATTTGGAAAATCGGTAACATTATCGCCAATACAATGGTTAACACCACGCCGCCCATCACCACAATCATCAAAGGCTCAAGCAAACTGACCAAGGTCGCTGCTGCCGACTCGACTTCTTCTTCATAATGTTCGGCACCTTTTAACAACATGGTATCAATTTGACCATTGCCTTCGCCGGTTTCTACTAAGTTCAGTAATAACGGTGGGAAAAACCCCGCTTTGCGCATGCTGGCGTGTAATTTTTGGCCTTCTCGAACTTCATTACCCATTTGCAATACCTTGCGTTTTAAAGGCAATAAATTCATCACTTCGGCTGAAATTTTCAACGCCTCTGTAATCGACACACCACTGGCATGCAACACGCCCAAGGTTCTGGCCCAACGCGCGGCTGACGAATAGATTAAAAACTTTCGCAATGCGGGAAAAGCCAACCAGGCCTGATCTCGTCGAAATCGCCAACGTTCATGGCGCATAAAAGCCTTATAAATCACGCCTAGGCTCACCATCCCCAACAAGAGTGCCAACCAGTGTTGATCTAAAAAATCACTGCTATTTAATAACCCCTGGGTCAACGGCGGCAATTCCTGATCCATATTATCAAATACCGACACCACTTTCGGCACCACAAAGGTCATTAAAAATAAAATAATGGCCACCGCCATCACGATCATCAGCACTGGATAAATCAATGCCGAGCGCATCTTCTTACGAATTTTTTCTTGCTTTTCAATCGACTCGGCCATCCGCGATAACACTTCGGTTAAATGACCACTTTCTTCCCCGGCGCGAATGGTGGCAATATAATCATTTGGTAGCTTAAAACCCGACTGCATGAGCGCCTGGGCGTAAGCATGACCCTCTGCCACCTTTTCATAAACCCCAGTGGTAAAGCGTTTTAGTAATTTATTGTCTGCTTGATTGGCCACCGATCTGAGTGCATCGGCCAATGGCATGCCTGCACCCAACAGGGTATAAAGTTGTCGTGTCATTAACGATAAGTCCGCGATGGGCACTTTGGTCGCAAACAAACTGTGACTCGATAAGCGCTTACGCTTGCCTGCCACAGGACTGACTTCTAATGGGGTTAGACCTTTATCTCGCAATTGTTGACGTACTTGGCGCGCCGATTCGCCTTCTTGCGTTCCTTTTTGGGTTTTGCCTTGCGCGGTCAAAGCTTGATATTCAAAACTCGGCATGCCAGCACATCCTTATTTTTGCACCACACGCAACACTTCTTCAAGTGACGTTTGCTGATCCAAGACCAGTTGCATCGCGCTTTGATGAATAGAGGGCGTTGATTGATGCACATAGTCGGCAATCGCTTGATCGGAATCCCCCGAATGAATCATTTGCCGAACTTGATTATCCACTTCGACCAATTCATAAATCCCCACTCGGCCTTGATAACCCGTAAAAGAACAACTTTCACAGCCGACCGGATGCATAATCTCTGCCGATGTAACGCCCAACAATTCACACTCTGCGGCATCAGCTGATTGAGATTCAGCACAATCTGGGCAAATACGTCGCACCAATCGTTGCGCCATCACCCCAATCAAACTGGACGATAATAAAAAGGGTTCTATCCCCATATCTTTTAATCGTGAAATCGCACCGACTGCGGTATTGGTATGTAAGGTCGACAATACCAAATGCCCAGTTAAAGAAGCCTGAACCGCAATCTCTGCTGTTTCGTAATCCCGAATTTCCCCAATCATCACCACGTCGGGATCTTGTCGCAAAATCGCTCTTAAGCCCTTAGCGAAAGTCATTTCCGCTTTCGAATTAACCTGAGTTTGATTGATTCCTTCCAGATTGTATTCCACCGGATCTTCAACCGTCATAATATTGCGCTGATTATCATTTAATCGCGATAAAGCCGCATAAAGGGTGGTGGTTTTCCCTGAGCCGGTCGGCCCTGTGACTAAGAAAATACCATGCGGTTTTTGCAATAGTTTTTTCATTAACGGCAACTGGGACGCGGGCATCCCCAAGTCAGCCAAATCTAAGCGCCCGGCACTCTTGTCCAACAAACGCATCACCACGCGCTCGCCAAAACTGGATGGAATGGTGGAGACCCTTAAATCAACCGCTCGGCCACCCAATTTAATGGCAATGCGCCCGTCCTGCGGCAAGCGCTTTTCGGCGATATCCAGCTTGGCCATAACCTTAATGCGCGACACCAACATATTGGCAAATTGCACTTTCGGCGTTAAGACTACCTTGAGTTGCCCATCAATTCGAAAGCGCACCCGTAACTGTGTTTCAAAGGGTTCAATATGGATATCCGAGGCATTCTTACGAATCGCTTCTGCCAGAATGGCATTTAGTAACTTAATAATCGGGGCATCATCATTACTATTCAATAAATCTTCCGAGGTCGCCACTTCCGCCATCGCTTGATCCAAATCGGCGACCTCCAAATCATCCATGGCTTCCATTGAATCGGACGTTTGATTGGCATATTGGGTTTGTAACTGCTTCTCAAATTCCTCAGGTGATAAGGTTTTAAGCGTTAATGGTGATTCATTTAAATGACGTTGCACTTCCATCAGCACCGAAGGTGGGGTAGATGGCAAGCAATAGACCACTCGGCCTAGATCAGGGTGCATGGTCGAGAGCACCCCTTGTTGACTGGCAAATGAAAACGGCAAGGCGCCACTCATAGGTCTTCAAACGCCTTTAAGTGAGACGGCACGGAAGATTTCTCAACTTGCGGCTCTGCTGGTGGTGCTGGGCGCACAGGTGCGGAATCATGCCATTCTTGTTCGGTACGCATTTTCGGGCGAAGGCCTTCCAATAAACTTTTATCGGTTTTCAAAACGTCTGCTTGTGCTTCCTGCATACTGGAATACTTCAGACGGCTATAATAGCTACTCATTTCACTATTGCGCACAATAACTGGCCGTAAAAACACCATTAAGTTAACTTTTTCACGCTGACTGCTGGTGGAACGGAACAAAGCGCCCAATCCAGGAATGTCGCCCAAAAACGGGACCTTTGATTCCACTTCGGTTTCTCTTTCCGTCAATAGACCACCCAAGACAATAATATCGCCGTCGCCCACCATGACACTGGTTTTGATTTGACGTTTCGAGGTTTGAATATCAACCGCATCCCCTTTCGGCAGCACATCGGAGACTTCTTGGTCAATTTCCAAAAACACCTCATTGCCTTCATTAATCTGCGGCTTCACTTTTAAGCTCAAGCCGACATTCTTACGTTCAACGGTATTAAATGGGTTGGTGGGAACACCCGCTGTTCCTGCCGTTCCGGATGAGGTATAAGATCCTGTCTGAAAAGGCACCTCTTTCCCCACGACAATTTCGGCTTCTTCGTTATCCAGTGTTAATAAGGTCGGGGTGGATAAAATATTGGCGCCGGTATCACTATCCAATGCGCGGAGCAATGCGCCCCAGCCTCGACCATTCGCGCCGATTTCACCTGCAATCATATTGGAACCCCGTTGTAATGCAGACGCTTGCGCCAAAGGATTACCGATATTACCCAATAAAGCCGGTAAAGTACCGGAAAAATCAATTAAGCCGACCCCATTCGGGCCTGCAGCACCCCACTCAATGCCGAGTTCAGCTTGTTTGGTTTCGGTAATTTCAACCAAGATAGCTTCAATCAAAACCTGGGCCCGACGAATATCCAACTGTTTAATGACTTGTTTTAGTGCCATCACCACCGCTGGCGGCGCGCTGATCACAACGGCATTAACCCGCTCTTCCGCTTCAATGCTGATACGGGACTTAATGGTTTTGTCGTCTAGTTGATTAACTTGAACCGCCTCGCCCTTATTGTCTGAAGATTTCGATGCCTCAGTTGTTGCTCTGGCTGCCGCATCATCGGTTGAGACACTATTCAATAGCGAGCGATTGACTGCCATTTTTTGTAAAACCGGCACCAAATCTTTTGCCTTAGCATAATGCAAATACACCACCTGTACTCGACCTTCCGAAGGCACGGAAATATCCAAATCCGCAATCAGGGTTCGGACTTCACGGCGTCGGTCAACATTGCCCGATAAGACAATACGATTGGTTCTTTCATCAAATGTCAGCGTAATTTGACTGCTGGCCGATTTCGGTAGCATCTTTTTAATCACCTGTACCAACTCACTGGCGGAGGCATGATTTAACCGAATCACTTCAAAGCCAGCAGTTTCGTCCACATCCACGCGTTTCAATATCGCTTTAATGCGCTCAATATTAATCACACTGTCCGTTACAATAAGACGATTACTGTCTGATAATGCCACCAAATGCCCTTCTCTGGCCACCAATGGACGTAATACCGCCACCAGTTTAGTGGCATCCACTTTATGCACCGGAATCACTTCGGTGACCCAATCACTCTCTTCCGCATTGCGATTTTCGTAAGGAACCTGATCTCGTGCCAAATTAGCAGGCACAATTTGAATCGCCGTTTTGCCTTGTATCGCGACAAAGCCATGAACCCGTAAAATCGCCAACAAGGTTTCATATAAATCATCAGGGTGCATTGCACCCGGCGCAATTAAGGTCACCTTACCTTTCACCCGAGGATCAATAATAAAATTGCGCCCGGTGAGTTTGGCAACCGCTTCAATCACCGTTTCAATTTCAGCCTGTTGGAAGTTTTGCTTCAGGGTTACGGCACCAGCCGATGACGAAGGTGCGGCCAGCACAAAGGATGCCTGGCTAAACAAACCCAGCCACAATACACAGCCACAAAAAAATCGTTTGATGTTATTCATAATTAATTAAAGTTTACCTGTATGGTTTTCATTTCGCCCTGACGGTCTACCACCAGTTCAAATTCGCTCATCGTTAAAAACTGTTTCCAAAGATTGGGATTTTTTGACATTTCTTGAATACTGCGCCCATTGACCTGTTTGACCATATCCCCTTCTTGAAAGCCAAGTGCGTTAAAAAGCGACTTATCATTTTTAGACCAAATTTTAACCCCAATCCACTGACCTTTTTGGTTAATCGGCTGAAAGCGTAAAAACTGACCAATGGACATCGGCGACTTGCGTAAAGTCTCGCCGATTTCGGTTAATCGTTGCTGATCAAAGCCTGTCAACGGCTGCGCCTCAACCATCGCCACTGGCTCTGGTGTGGTCAAATCTTGTTCACTGGCTTTTAGAAGCAATTTTTCAGCCACTCCGCGATTATCCAATAAAACACCATTCGCCATCACCTTAACTAACCGGACTTGTGGAATCACCCATTCACCTTCTAACGCCACAATGGTTTTGCCAGCAGCATCGATAATGGCCACGGCTTGATCCTTATTGACAATGACGCCTTGCAACGTCCAATTCAGTTTGGTTTTGGCCACTTGCTTGGTATCGGCAGGCATGGTCGATTTGGCGGTTTCAGTCGGCGCATAACCCAATAATCCGGATGCCTGCCCTTTAAGTAAAGGCGCGGTGGTTTGCTTTGGGTCAAGTTTAGCAACAGAATAGTCTGGCATAACCGTCAAACTGCTGGCCAATAGCTGTCCCAATAACCAAGCGGCGGTTAGCCCTAGCAACCACGTTAACAGATGAGATAGGTGTTCCATTGCCATGGATGAGCCAGAAAATGATAATAAACGTTTCAAAGTGGATTTCCTAAAAAGGTAGCCAAACGAGACAAAAACGACATTGTAACCAAAACCAAGCCGTTTGAAAAAGAAAAGCGTGCTAAAGCCCGTCAATCCGAACAAAATAATCAATGTCGAAGGAGGCACAACCACTATTGCACGCCGCCCCACCCCTCATTTCGAGCCGAATGCGAAGCCAACGAAGTCAGCGCGAAACAGAGTGAAGCCTGAATCCAGTTTTTGTCTTGCGCCGCCACTAAACTAATCAGTTGTTGAGAAAAGACGCTTCTGACTTTGCTTGTTGATACTTAGAAATTTCTTCTTCGAAAAAAAAGTACAAATCTTCTACACTCATTTTTACATCAACAGCATCCAAGCCTTCGTCAGTATTTTTGTCGATAGGGTATTCACCCGTCAACACATAAACGGTCTGATCAATCATCCTTGAATCTGAATAAGACTCAATAATTTCAAACATTTCGTCAATCGAAAACCCTTCTTTATCAATCAAATACCACAAATCAAACAAGTCTCTCGATTTGTTTCGTTTTTCAGGGAGAAGGGACTTAGTTGCAAATAGCCCTTTTAATGTCATTATTTTGAATGAAGCGAGATTACTATAAACGTCCTGCGACGCAAGAAACGCTTTGGTTTGTTTGTCTGCATCGTAGGCAAAAAAAGTCACTTTCACGCCATCAATCACGTAATCTCTGGCAAAGTCTTCTAAATGTCTACCCGTATTGATTTTAAATTGCGCTTTTCTATTTGGCGCGGTTGCATCAAATACATGATGACCATTATTTTTGAGCGATTGAATAAAATGATTAATTTTATAGGCCGGAAGCTGTTCTTCAAAGGTACAAAAGTCTAAATCCATGCTAATCCTGTGCCCTGCAAGCAGGCTGATTGCTGTGCCACCGATTAATGTAAAACTAGCAAGCGCTGGGTCATTCTGAATCTTTTCAAAAAGATTTCGTGTGTTTTCTGGAAGCGTTTTGGTTTTGAGCATTCTGATAGCCTATTTTAATATTGTAATAGGTGCGTTTAGTAACGTTGGGAAGGTTAGCTTCAATCTCATTAAAAATAGGT
>CBFHUY010000071.1:0-9054 GCA_965658885.1 Hydrogenovibrio sp. | reverse complement strand
GCCGACGAGCCGGTTGGGGCTGCTATTCAACCATCAGCCCCTGCTCTCCTTGAGCCAACATTGGCAACCGCTAATAAAAAGATGCTTCGCTTAGGTATTTATTTGCATCAAGGTCGTGACATCATGACCCAGCGCTATCAACCGTTTATTGCGTATCTAAAAAAGGCCTTGCCAGACTATCAATTAGAGTGGGAACTCTATTCACCCAGTGGTTTTAAGAAAGCGTTGCAGAATCACGAACTCGATGTGTTGTTTACCAATCCGAGCCTTTATCAGCTCATTCGATTTGAAAACAGTTTGGGTGCACCGATTGCAACTGCGAAACGGATTCGCAATGGGGTGGTGATTTCCAGTTTAGGGGGGACCATTTTTACCCTCGCCTCGCAACGAAATATCAATCAGTTGCAAGATTTGACTGAGACGCGTATTGCCATTCCGACCTTTTCGAATACCGGCGCTTATCGTGTGCCACTTTATGAATTGCATAAAATTGGGATTTACCGAGACCAATTGGACTTTCTGCCGGTAGGGAATAATGATGATGTGGTCAAAGCGGTATTAGACGGTCGGGCAGAAGTGGGCTTTGTGCGAACCGGTATTTTAGAAGATTGGATTCAAAGAGGGTTGATAAAGCGTGCCGATTTTAAGCTGATTAACTTGCAGTATTTGCCGGCCTTTCCATTTTGGTTGTCTTCTCAGTTGGTGCCAGAATGGCCATTTTTTGCACTCTCTCATGTCGATATGGAAACGGTGAAAGCTTTAACCGTGGCCTTGTATCAATTGCAACCGGGGGATCCTGCTATCCAGAAACTGGGGCTGGCTGGCTTTCAACCGGCAAAGGATTATTTACCGTTAGAAGAAATGTTAAAAGACATGAATCTGCCCCCTTTTGAGAGGGACCCATCGGTGTATTGGCAGGATTTATGGTATCAATACCAAACGCTGATCGTGGCGATTATGTTGGTAATCATTGGCTTTGTGGTGTTATCAGCACTCAGAGAACGATTGTTACAAAAAGTAAAAGCCAGTGAACAGCAGGCAAATGATGCCCGTATTAAAGCACAAAAAGCGGATGCGGCTAAATCAGAATTTTTAGCGAATATGAGTCACGAAATTCGCACACCCTTAAATGCCATTATTGCGATGGCACAATTGGGACAAACGGATAATCAGTTGCGAGCTTGCCAAGTTCATCATCAAAAGGTACAGCATTCGGCGAAATTACTGTTAAGAATTTTAAATGACCTGCTCGATTTCTCGAAGATGGAAGCGGGTGAATTGAAGATTGATCGGAACGTCTTTCAATTACATACGCTATTAGATGACTTGGCGACCTTGTTTGCCCCTTTGGCTCAGGAAAAAGGGTTGAGCTTTGCCGTGCGCTGCGAAGGCGATGAAAATGACTATCAACACTGGCAACTCACAGGCGATGGATTACGGCTGGGCCAGGTTTTATCAAACCTGTTAGGGAATGCGATTAAGTTTACCGAGCAGGGGGCTGTGAGATTGACGGTGTCGTTGGAATCCCAAAAAAATAACCAGGCCTGGGTAAAATTCAGTGTTTCAGATACCGGAAAGGGCATTCCAAAACAGCAGTATCAATTGTTATTTCAGCGTTTTAGTCAAGGAGATGCGTCTATCACGCGTCAATTTGGCGGCACGGGTCTTGGCTTGGCAATTAGTCAGCGGTTGGTTGAAGCGATGGGGGGAGCAGGCATTGAATTTGAATCTGAAGAGGGCAAAGGCACCTGTTTTTGGATGACCTTACCGTTTGAATTTAAAACGGCTGCATCGTCATCGATTCAAGATCAGGCTGCCCCCAGATCGACTCAGCGTCAGCCATTACAGGGGCAGGTGTTATTGGTAGAAGATAATAGCATCAATCAAGAGGTGGCAATGGAGCTCTTGGGGTCAATCGGGGTGGCTGTTCAGGTCTGTGATAATGGACAAAAGGCCGTAGAGGCGTTGAAACACAATCATTATGATGTTGTGTTAATGGATATTCAAATGCCCGTCATGGATGGTTATGAAGCGACTCGACAAATTCGTAGCTTTAACCAAGCGGTGCCAGTGATTGCACTAACGGCGGCGGTAATGGAAGATGAATTAGAACAGGCAGTCGCGCAAGGCATGAATCATTATCTGACCAAACCCATTGATTTGGACGCGCTTTATGATTTACTGGTGCTGTATTTACCAGCGCAATCAACGCAGCCATAAGCCGCGCTGAGGCGGTATTGAATAACCCACAAAGGGACACGGGTCCTACTCGCTGTTTAATCGTCCGATTGATTGGAAAACATGGTTTCTGACAGGGTTTTCCGGAGGGTATCGGCTTTAAAGGGTTTGCTAATAAAGCCGTCCATGCCCGCTTCAAAACAGCGTTGTTTGTCTTCCAACATGGCATTGGCTGTCATCGCAATAATGGGTGTCGGTGATAATTGGTAGTGACTTTCAAATTCGCGCCACTGACGTGTGGCTTCCAACCCGTCCATTACCGGCATCTGCATATCCATTAATACCGCATCAAAGGTGTGCTGTTTTAAGGTTTCAAGCGCTTCTTGACCATTACTGGCATGTTGCACTTCATAGCCATTTTTCTTCAAAACCGCGAGGGCAATTTTACGGTTCACTTCATTGTCTTCGACCAATAAAATTTGCTGAGGTCTGCTCAGGGTGCTCTCGTTGTCAGTTGAATCAATCTGTGCATTGATTGTCTCATTTGACTCAAGATCAATCGGTAAGGTCAGTGTAAAGTAGAAACGGCTGCCTTGCCCCAGTTCACTGTCAAGGGCGATATCAGACTGCATCAGGTTCAATAAACGTCGGCAAATAGCGAGCCCGAGACCGGTGCCACCATGTTTGCGAGTTGAGGAGGAATCCGCTTGGCTAAATTCGGTGAATAGGTTTTGCTGATCGGATGCTTGAATGCCTGGCCCAGTATCCATCACTTCAAATAGCATGGTTTGTTTGGTTTGGTCTGATGCGGTTGGCGATGTGAGCGATACTTTCAGTTCGCAGTGCCCTTGTTCGGTAAATTTAACCGCATTGCCCAATAAATTTAATAGGATTTGTCTGAGTCGCGCATCATCGCCTAATAAATGGATGCTCAAGCGTTGATCCAAAGATAAGTTTAATTGAATGCCTTTGCGTTGTGCTTGCGCGCTTAAGGTCGTGAGAATGCCTCGGCAAAGCTGCTGTAAATTGAACGGGTGCGGCTGGAGCTCAAATTTGCCCGCCTCCATTTTTGAAAAGTCCAAAATATCATTCAAAATGGTCATTAACGCATCGGCTGAATAGCGAACCGCTTCTAAGTGTTCTCGCTGATCTGTTGATAAATCGGTGTCGAGCAGCAGTTCCGTCATGCCCATAATGCCATTCATCGGCGTGCGAATTTCATGACTCATGGTGGCGATAAAGTCACTTTTGGCTTGGCTGGCTGCATCGGCGGCGATTTTGGCTTTTTTCAGTGACGATTCAAGATTTTTTTGTCCGGTAATGTCAGTACGAATTGAGATAAATTGGGATATTTTACCTGTGGCATCGTACATGGGCACGACGGTGGCATTCACCCAGTAATCGCCGCCGCCTTTGCGTTTGTTTTTGACTTCACCATGCCAAACATGACCTTGCTTGATCGTTTGCCATAAATTGGCAAAAAAGGCATTGGTGTGGTAATCCGATTTGACCAAACGATGGTTTTGACCTAACAGTTCTTGTTGTGTATAGCCACTGATTTTGACGAATAAATCATTAACATAAGTAATATTGCCTTCTGGATCCGTAATGCTGACAATGGCATGTTGGTCGAGGGCAAATTGTTGATTTTGTAATGAAACAATCATCTTGCGGATGGTTTGGAAACTATAGATGGCATAAATCAGCAATATAATGGAAAGCATCATTAACAGCAAAGAATAGATGCTGGCACTTTTATCCCGCTCAGCAATATAGTCGGAATAAAAATCGCGAAGATTGACGCCAAAGCGATAGTCGGTTTGAATCACTCGATTAAGTTGTTCGTCGATTTCCGCGGTGACCTCAATAATGAGTTGTGCATGTTTATTGAGGCTTTCTAAGGTGGTCAGCGGGTAAGGGGTGAGTGTTTGAATAAGTTTTTGTATTTCAACGGCATTGTCACTGGCGTTACGCTGTTGGATTTTGGTGGGTGAAATGAGCAGCTGCTCTAGCTTACGTAAGGTTCTATGAATGTTGAGCCGGTTATCGGTTGTTTGAAGGTTATTAATCTGTTGATAGGTTTGGCTAATTAATTCTTCGGCATAGTAACGTGAATTTTTTAATACGGCGTTGTGGGCTAAAAAGCGCTCTAAGAGTAAGGTTTTATCTTTCAGCAGCTCTTGCTCTTGGTTTTTAATCTGGTGATAGTTAATGGATTCAACGGGTGGCAATTGGTCCAAGACGGGCCAGATTTGATCGTAATGAAATTCAATAAAAACAAGCGTTTGATTAATCGGGTCATAGTTATTGAGCAGTTGATAACGGCTTTTTAACAGTAATTCAGTGAGTTTACTATTGCCCAAAATAAGCGCATTGATATGCTGGTTGATGCGATCATTTTTTTGAATATCAATATTCCGACTGGATTGGAAAAAGAAAGCAATCAACCCCACTAAAACGATCACAAAGATAAAGTGTTTGTACTGATTGATCCAATGACTTTTTTGTAATTTTAACGGCATTATTGAGTCGATTCCAAAGGAGGGGCTTTACCGGCCAATGAGTTTAAAAAGGCTTCAATGTCTTCAATGTCTTCAGGGGATAAGATAATCCCCAGTTGGTACCAAGCCATTTTTGAAATTGCTTCACTGAGGTGCCAAACGGAACCATCATGAAAATAGGGCGCAGTTAGACTCACCATTCGAAGTGATGGCACTTTAAATTCGTGACGTTGATCTTCTTCACCTGTCAGGTTATAGCGGCCTAAATCGGCTTGTGTAATCGTATCACGATCCGCAAAATAATCATTAAGGGTGCCGATTTTTTCAAACAGGCCGCCGCCGACAGCCGCGCCTTGGTGACAGGCTATGCAACCATGGTTTTTGAATTTTTCATAACCTCTTTTGGCGGCATCAGAAATGGCATCAGAATCTCCTTTGAGCCATTGGTCAAAAGGGCTATCGACTAACACCAAACTTCGTTCAAAACTGGCAATGGCAAAGGCTAGGTTTTTGGCGGTAATGGGCATCGAAAAGGTCGATTTATATTGGTTAATAAAATCGGAGTCTTGATTGAGCTTGTCGATGACTTCCGGCCAGTTGGATCCCATTTCAACCGGATTATGGATAGGACCATCGGTTTGTTCTTCTAACGTTTTGGCGCGGCCATCCCAAAATTGACGGATATTGTAAGCACTGTTAAATACCGTGGGTGCGTTAATTTCGCCAATTTGATCGTGAATGCCGACCGATTTAGGCATGTTATCATCACCGCCCGTTTGCAGGTTGTGGCAAGATGCACAAGAAATGCTGTTGTCTTTTGAAAGGCGTTTGTCAAAGAAGAGCTTTTGTCCCAGCGCAACGACTTTGGGATCGAGGTTGGTCACTGGTTTGAGCGGGGTAATGGGCGCGACGGGATCCGTTGTTGGCAGCTGTGGGGTATGGACGGCTTGAGATTGTTCGGTTAAAGACTGCTGTTGCCAATACCAAGCCGTTGTGACAGCGAATAGTATGACAAGGATCGCGATGAATACATAGGATTTTTTTGCGAAAGCCATTTAAGCGGACACCCTTTTAATTAGCCAGTTTATCAAATCGTTTATTATACCAAAGCCCATTGTTTTGGACGAAAACTTTAATAAAACACGTGTCAATGCCACTTGCTGGTCATTGATATCGTGTTTATTGGTTTGTCTGGTTTGTCGATGATCGCTTTTGTCGCGACTTGGTATTGGCTTTCTTTTTGGTTTTAACTTTCTTTTTCACTTTAGGCTTTTTCGGGCGAGACAAGAAGTCCTTTAAAGAATAGTTGGCTTCCAACCCCGCTATTTTGGCTAGCGGAATCTTATGCTGTAGGTGGTATTCAATGCGTTGAAAGTTACGAATATCATGGCGCTCAACCAAGTTCATGGCAATGCCAACCTGTTGTGCACGCCCTGTGCGGCCAATGCGGTGAATATAAGTGTCTCCGCGGAAGGGAATATCGTAATTAATGACATGGGTAATGTTCAGCATATCTAATCCGCGTGCCGCCACATCGGTCGCGACCATAACCTTGACTTTGCCCTGAGTGAATTTTTGGGTTTTCTCCATGCGTTTGGCCTGAATAAAGTCGCCATGCAAGACGGTGCTGGAAATGGACTGGGTCTGCAACCAGTCGTTCAGCTCTATCGCCCGTTCTTTTTTATTACAGAACACTAGAGCGCTTTGGCAACTTTCATCATTTAAAATGGCTTTGAGCAAAGCTTGTTTATGGTCTTTATCGTTGGCTAGGTAGGCCAGCTGTTGTACTTGTTGAGATTGTTGGTTGGCAGCATCGACTTGAATTCGGGTCGGGTTGTCGAGCACCTCATCGGCAAATTTGGCCAGGCCTGCCCCTGCTAGGGTAGCTGAAAAACAGGCGGCTTGGAAATCGCCAGGAATGGCTTCAATTAAAGCGAGCACATCTGGCCCTTGTCCCATGTCCAACATACGATCGGCTTCATCAATAATGAGCAGTTCAACATTGGATAGGTCAATATATTCCTTGCTCATAATATTCAGTAAGCGCCCAGGGGTTGCCACTAAAATATCCAGTTGGGTTTGAAGCGCAGCCAGTTGTTTGTCTGCGGCAAAGCCGCCAGTAATGACATTGCTTTCAAAATGGCAATGGCTGCCGAGTTGCTTGATGACTTTATGAATTTGAATGGCTAACTCTCGGGTGGGGGCGAGAATCAATACTCTGACTTGGCTGCTGGGACGTGGATCATCCAGTAGAAACTGTAACGCCGGTAATACGAAGGCGGCGGTTTTGCCGGTACCGGTTGCGGCGCCAGCTAGCACATCTTTACTCAATAGCATTTCAGCAATGGCCTGTTGCTGAATGGGGGTGGGCTTGTGAAAGTGCTGCTGTTCAATGGCGCTGAGGAGTTTGGGGTCTAAATCTAATTCTTCAAAGGTCATGGTTCACTCATTTATGACAGGTTATGGCGAGACAATATTATAGCAAGGCTCGTACTGGTCAGTGCCGAGTTTCATGCGGCGTTGATCGACAAAGCGTTTTAATAACTGGTCGATATGTTGCATGATGATTGGGTCACCGGTAATTTGGAAAGGGCCATGCTGTTCAATTTGAGCAATACCTTCACTTTTTACATTGCCTGCCACGATGGCGGAGAACACGCGCCGTAATTGACCTGCTAATTCGTGACTGGGTTGATCTCGATGCAGTTTTAATTCGGCAACACTTTGGTGTGAAGGAAAAAAGGGTTGTTGGAGGTCAAACGGGATATGCAGGTTCCAATTGAAATAATAGGCATCACTGGTGGCATTACGATAAGCGGTGACATGTTCGATGCCATCTTTTAAAAAATCGGCGACTTCTTCCGGCTGATTGATTAAAACGGTGAGTTTTTGGACAGCTTCTTTGCCCAGTGCCTGCTCAATAAAGTCGAGCACGGCATCAAAGTATGCACGCCCCGATTCGGGGGCGGTTAATACCACTGGAAATGGAATATTGTTATTTTGAGGGTGCAGTAAAATGCTGAGCAGGTATAAGATCTCCTCCAAAGTGCCTGCGCCCCCAGGGAAAACCACGATGCCGTGTCCAATGCGCATAAAGGCTTCTAGGCGCTTTTCAATATCTGGGAAAATGGTTAATTCATTGACAATCGCATTGGGAGCCTCTGCGGCAATAATGCCTGGCTCAGTTAGACCGATGAAACGGGGGGTTGTATAGCGTTGTTTGCCGTGTCCTAACACGGCGCCTTTCATTGGGCCTTTCATTGCCCCGGGGCCGCATCCGGTGCAAATGTCGAGCTTGCGTAACCCTAACTGGTAGCCAATTTGTTTGGTGTATTTGTACTCATCTAGGCTAATGGAATGGCCACCCCAGCAAACCACGATATTCGGGTCGATTTCCGGCTGCATAATTTCTGCATTGCGGGCGATATGAAATACGGCGTTGGTGATCCCAAACGGGGTTTCTAAATCGAATTCTGAGTTTTCGATAATGTCGTTCTGAGCATAGATTAAGTCGCGAATAACGGCGGATAGATGTTCTTGCAAACCGACAATCATTTCACCATTAACAAAGGCGTGCTCTGGTGCATTGTCGATTTCAATTTGCAATCCTCGACCTTTGGTGTGGACTTGTATTTGAAAATCTGGATGAGCGCTGAGCAGGGCATTGCCACTGTCGCCTTTTGCACCGGTATTTAATACGGCAAGGCTACAGCGCTTTAAGACTTCATTGAGCCCTTCAGCGGTTTGGTCGCAAAGTTGTTGTGCTTCTTTATAAGAGAGGATTTGCAGTGCGCCCGCAGGGCGAATTAAAACTTTTTTGATTGGGTTATTCATGGTAGATTGTGCTTAATTTATTCATTTTTAACAGGATACTATTATGCGCTCAAAAGCACCTTACGAGGAAGGTTTTTTAATCATTTTGCTGGTGGCGGCAATTTTAGGCTTACTGTGGTTGTTTTCACCCTTTTTAGAAGGGTTGTTATTTGCAATGATTTTAGCGACAGCGACTTACAGTTTATATCAAAAAGTATTACCAAGCGTGAATGAATCAGAAGACTTAGCGGCAGCGATAATGAGTGTTGCCGTTTTCTTAACGGTCATCGCGCCTGTCAGCTATTTACTATTGGAAGTCGGACTTCAAGTCGGGAGTTTGGTGACGCAGGCGCAAAATTGGTTGTCACAACAAACGCCGCAGAGCCTCGCTGAATTGAATCAAAACTTGGTCGCGGTGTTACCTTTGCCGGAAGGGTCTCAGCTACAACTGATTCAACAATTGAAAACGCACTCAGGCGATATTATTCAATTTGCACAACAAGCCATACTGTTTTTAGTTCAGGGTATTTTTGGCAGTACCACCTCTTTTTTGACCTTTATC
>CBFHUY010000070.1:0-9243 GCA_965658885.1 Hydrogenovibrio sp. | reverse complement strand
AGTGAAACGCTGAAAAAAGGAATGCCGCTGGCAAAATTACTGGTGCCGTCAACCGGGTCTAAAATCCAGCAGCCTTGAGGGGATAGCAATGCCGCTTTTTGGGCTTCGGGGGAAGACTCTTCCCCTAAAAAATCAAACTGTGGCCACTGCTGTTCCAGAAAGGCTTGAGTGGCTATTTGCATTTCGGTATCGGCTTCAGTCAATAGACTGCCATCTGCCTTTCTTTCCGCGGAAATTTTTTCGAACCGAGAGAGCACTTCTTGTTTGGCCAGCTGAATAATGCCTTGTTTTAAAGTCTGCCAGTGTTCGGAATCGGCAAAAATTGACATAGGTCTCCTTTTATTTAAACCGCTGGGTAGGGTCGATTTCTTTGAGCTTAATTTTCTCAATCGCATGGTTGGAGGTTTCTAAAACTTCTATGGTGTAGTTGCCAATTTTAAGACAAGTGCCCACCAATGGCAGCGTTTCAAGTTCCTCTTGAATCAGCCCGTTTAAGGTTTTGGGCCCATCGGTTGGTAGGTCAAATTGATAGGTCTTGTTAACGTCTCGAATAAATTCAGACGCATCAAACGTAATGGAACCATCTTTATGCGTTTGAATCGTATTAAAGATCTTTTCCCGGTTGTCCGTTGAGAATTTACCGACAATCTCTTCCAGTAAGTCTTCTAGAGTTAATAAGCCCTGCAAATTACCGTATTCATCGACAATCAAAGCCATGTGGCGCTTATGTTTGTTGAACTTGGAAAGCTGGATATTTAAGGTGGTGGTTTCAGGAATAAAATAACCAGGCCTGGTCGCTTTTATAATGTCTTTTAGCGTCAGGTTGGGCTTGGTTAAAATCGGCAGCATCTTTCGTAAATTGATAATCCCAATCAGTTCATCATCCATATTGTCACGATATACTGGGATACGGGTAAATGGCGATTTCAGAATGCGTTTAACAATTTTATCCAGCGGTTCATTGACATCAATACCGTAGATATCCTGTTTCGGGATCATCACATCTTCGACGGTAATGGTTTCCAATTGCATAATGCCACTTAGCATGCTGCGATAATGCTTTGGAAGTCGGCCAGTGGCTTCATTAATGAGCGTTTGCAGTTCTTCCTTGCTTAACGCATGTTGATCATGGTCATGCTGCATGACTTTAACGCCAAAAATTCTGAGAAACCCATTTGCAATAAAGTTGACGAACCAGACGAGAGGCGAAAAGATTTTGAGCAAAGGTTCTAGAACATAAGCAGCAGGATAGGCAATTTTTTCAGGATAAAGTGCCGCCAAGGTTTTAGGCGCGACTTCAGAAAAAATCAAAATCACCAGTGTCAATATCCCTGCGGCGAGGGCAATGCCCGCTTCTCCAATCAGACGCATCGCAATAATGGTGGCAATGGACGAGGCAAAGATATTGACAAAATTATTGCCCAATAAAATCACCCCTAATAACCGATCGGGTTTTTCGAGTAATTTTTGGGCTTTGATGGCGCCTTTATGACCTTGTTTGACTTTGTGTTTTAGGCGGTACTTATTCAACGCCATCATGCCCGTTTCAGAGCTGGAGAAAAGCGCAGATAAAATAATCATCAAACCAAGGATGATAAAGAGGGCAGAAATGGGCAGACTGTTCAAAATGATTGTTTTATAGAGTGAATCGAAAGAGAATTATAACGATAAAACCACTGCGCCGCAAAGTTTTGGCGCAGTCAATTGATAATATAGGCAAACCGTTAAAGTATGATTAGAATTGCTTCGGTTCCGATATAACTTAAGATCAGTAGGAAATACGCCCACAGAATGTAATAGGCCGCTTTTTGTCCTCGCCAACCAAATCGGAAGTGTCCGAAAAGAAATAACCCATAAGTCAACCAGGCTAGGATTGCAAAAAAGGTTTTGTGAACGAGGTGTTGAGCAAAAATATCTTCTAGAAAAAACACACCGCTCAGCAGGGCAAAACTTAAAAAGATAAAGCCGATTAACACCATTTGAACCAAGGTTTTTTCCATGACCTGTAGCGGCGGTAGGTTTTTGAAGAGGGTCGTGAGTTGACGTTTTTGAAAACGTTTTTCTTGAACCGCATAAAGTGCCGCTTGAGCCGCAGCTAAGCCCATAATGCTGTAGGCCGTAATGGAAATAAGGACATGGCTACCTAATGCATAAGGAAGCGGGTTTCCTTCAAAGCCAACCATGGGCGCTAAGGGGGTCAGCGCAGAAATCGGAAAAATAAAAACCCCTAGGTTTTCGGTCGCCTTATTAATGTTGGTGATGAGCAATACCATGACCGCAATCCAACTAATGAGTGACAATCCCATACCAAGACTAAAGACTATCGTGTTATCAATAACCAGGTTATGTGAAAAAGAATAGAGGTGTAATAAGGCTGCTGTGATTGCAAAGATTAAGAGTTTTGACCGATTAAACGTCTGCGTATTTTTAGAAGGTCGGTCTTGTTTGAATCTTTGCAACAACTGTGCCGTTGCAAAAAAATACAATAAACTTGAAAAAATCGCAGCGAGCGCGCTAATGACCATCTTAATCCTTTATCAAAATTGAAAACTGAGAATATAACCGTAAACGGTCAAGCTTAGAAGCCAATTCTTAAAAGAATTGCGGCGTCTTTTAGCTATTTAATTCATAAACACTTATAATATCGAAAATTCAGCGTAAATGAAATGAAATTAACCGAAAGCTTAAGAAAAGCAATCGGGAAAAAGTGGGAAAGAATATGTTTGATAGTTTATCGGATCGTTTGACGAAATCGTTTAAAGCCATTACTGGTCAAGGGCGTTTGACTGAAGCCAATATTAAAGATGCGTTAAGAGATGTTCGTCGAGCTTTACTCGAAGCAGATGTGGCTTTAAGTGTCGTTAAAACGTTTATTGACCAGGTGCAACAAAGAGCCATCGGTCAAGAAGTTTCAACCAGTTTAAATCCTGGCCAAGCCTTTATTAAAATTGTTCGTGAACAATTAACCCAAGTCATGGGGGAAGAAGCGGCACCGTTGAATTTCAATGTTGAGCCGCCAGCCATTATTATGGTGGCCGGTTTGCAAGGGGCTGGTAAAACCACCTCGGTCGGCAAGTTGGCACGCTGGTTAAAAGAACACGAAAAGAAAAAAGTGATGGTGGTTTCCGCTGATGTTTATCGACCAGCGGCGATTAAACAGCTTGAAACGCTTGCGGGACAAGTGGATGTGAGTTTCTTTCCATCCTCCGCGGATCAAGATCCAGTGACCATTGCTAAGGCGGCGCATGCCGAAGCGAAAAGACAATTTGCCGATGTCTTGATTCTCGATACCGCAGGTCGGATGCACATTGATGAAGATATGATGGCAGAGATTAAACGCCTTCATCAAGCCATTCAACCGATTGAAACCTTATTTGTTGTTGATGCGATGACCGGTCAGGATGCGGCCAATACCGCAAAAGCCTTTAATGATGCTTTACCGTTGACAGGGGTGATCCTAACCAAAACAGACGGGGATGCCCGTGGTGGTGCCGCCTTGTCTATTCGCCAAATTACCGGTAAACCGATTAAATTTATCGGTGCGGGTGAAAAGACCGATGCTTTGGAGTCCTTCCACCCAGATCGTATGGCGGGTCGGATTTTGGGGATGGGTGATGTCCTCAGCTTGATTGAAGAAGCTGAAAGCAAAATTGACCAAAAGAAAGCACAGAAATTTGCCAAGAAAATTCAAAAATCCGGACAGTTTGATCTGGAAGATTTTCTGGAGCAGTTGCAACAAATTAATAGTATGGGCGGCGTAGGTGGCCTAATCGGTAAAATGCCAGGCATGGGGCAAATAAAAGGGCAGATCAACGACCAAGCGGTTGAAAAAGATTTTAAACGCTTGGAAGCCATTATTTATTCCATGACTCCGCAGGAACGAGCGCATCCAGCCATTATCAAAGGGTCGCGTAAAAAGCGTATTGCTTCCGGTTCCGGGACTCAGGTGCAAGATATTAATAAACTGATGAAGCAATTCACTCAGATGCAAAAAATGATGAAGAAGGTTTCTAAAGGCGGCATGAAAAATATGATGCGTGGCATGGCGGGTAAAATGCCAGGCATGGGCGGAATGATGCCGCCGGGCATGAAATAAGGTTAGCAATAAATCGCTGGTCGTTTGTTAGAAGACCTTGCTAAAGCCGCCACACTTGGGCGGCTTTTTTCGTTGTTAATCCCGAAAAGAGGTGGATGGCCATTGCTTGGTTTGGCCGTGGGCAAGCAGTGCTTCATCTGCATCAACCATGATCGGGTTGTCTACCAGTTCTAGCAGAGGAATGTCATTATGAGAGTCCGAGTAAAAATAGCTGTCTTTTAAATCGAGCTGTTGATTGGCTAACCATTCCTGTAATCGAGTCACTTTACCCTGTTGGAAAGACGGCGTGCCGACCACTTCACCGGTAAAGCGATTGTCCTTAATTTCTGGGTCGGTACCAATCAACGCTTCTATGCCGTAAAGATCGGCAATCGGCCGCGTCACAAAAGAATTGGTGGCGGTAATAATCAATAATTGATCGCCTTGCTGGCGATGCTTATCCACAATGGCTTGTGCTTTGTCTTGATAAATCGGCAGAATATACTGGTGCATAAAGGTTTTGCGCCAGGCAATGAGTGTATCCATTGGCTGAGAGGCTAAGGGCGCGAGTGAAAACCGTTGATACGCCATAATATCTAAGGTTCCCGCTTGATAGGCAGCGTAAAAGGCATCATTGCTTTTTTCAAAGTGTTCGGCATCTACCGCATTTTGTTCAATTAAAAATTTTCCCCAAAGATAATCGCTGTCACCCTGAATCAGGGTGTTATCCAAGTCAAAGATTGCTAATGCCATTCAAGTCCCTTAAATCGTGTTGTTTTGAGTCGCATAGTTTACCCGACAGATTTAGACATGTGATTAGAATTTTTTGGGCTGGAATTGGATTTTTTAAGCTTATTTTCAGTTTAATGGTAAAAGAGATTGAAAGAAAAGCCTATTTTTTGCAATAATTGTACCAATTAAAACGAATATTCAAAGGCTCAACATGAAGATCACTGAACTGAAAAAGGGACAGGTGTGATTGACGAAAATGGCTATCGGCCCAATGTCGGTATTATTATTGTCAATAAAGAAGGCAAACTTTTTTGGGGAAAACGGCTCTATCAGGATGCGTGGCAATTTCCACAAGGGGGAATGCGAGAAAATGAAACCCCACAACAAGCCGTCTTTAGAGAACTCAAAGAGGAAGTTGGCTTGGAACCCTCAGATGTGCGAGTTTTAGGGCGCACCCAAGACTGGCTGACTTACGACTTGCCCAAACACCTCATTCGCCACTATAGTGAACCGGTTTGCATTGGCCAAAAACAGATTTGGTTTTTGTTAGGCCTGCTGAGCGAAGAAGATAAAATTGATCTGAATCGTCACGATACCCCTGAGTTTGAAGGGTGGAATTGGGTCGATTATTGGTTACCTGTCCAAAAAGTGGTTTCGTTTAAGCAAGCGGTCTATCATCAAGCCTTAACCGAACTTGAAACCCATCTCGAAAAATTCTGGACAAAAAACCTGACCTCCTAAAGACACTCCACTCGTTGTTTCGGCATTGCTTTAATTGGGATGCCGTTAACAATGCATCCTTTTTATATCCATAATTTCTTTTCTCCACGCCGCCAAAAGGCGTGCTTTGTTAGGCAAAACAAACAAAAAATGTTATTATGCGTCAGCATTTAATGAACTCAGATGGCGATGGAGGGGATTCCCTCGTCCGCTCTATCCTGAGATCTAACGCTTTGGAAATACTAAGTAGCTGGAAACCAGAGTGGTTATGTTGGCGACAGCGGTAAGAACTACTGGCTGTTGAATGACTTTAGGGAAACCCAGCCCCTGAAGCAGGCTTGAACCAACCAAAGAGGTTAAATTTATGAACGATAAGTTCGTTGATCAAGATCCACAAGAAACACAAGAGTGGCTTGACGCCCTAGAAGCCGTTGTCTCCTTTGAAGGCTCAGACAAGGCGCAACATATCATTGGCACCCTAATCGAAAAAGCACGTGTGCATGGTATCGATATTCCTTATTCTGCAAACACCCCATACATCAACACCATTGCCCCTGAAGAGCAAGCCAATTATCCCGGTAATGTGGATATTGAAAGAAGAATGCGTGCGCTATTGCGTTGGAACGCGATGGCAATGGTTTCGAGAGCCAATAAGTACACCAGTGTCGGTGGGCATATTGCCTCTTACGCGTCAAGTTGTACGCTCTATGAAGTTGGTATGAACCACTTTTTTAAAGGCCCTAAGCATGAACAAGGTGCCGATATGGTGTTTTTCCAAGGCCACACAGCGCCCGGTATGTACTCGCGTTCTTATATGGAAGGGCGTTTAGAAGCGGATCAACTGAGAAATTATCGTCAAGAAGTGGATGGCAATGGCTTATCTTCTTATCCTCACCCTTGGTTAATGTCTGACTACTGGCAGTTCCCAACCGTTTCTATGGGCTTAGGCCCTCTAATGGCCATTTACCAAGCACGCTTTATGAAATATATGCAAGCGCGTGGCTTAGCGGAAACCCAAGGTCGTAAAGTTTGGGCCTTCTTAGGTGACGGTGAAATGGACGAGCCAGAATCCCGCGGTGCCTTACAACTCGCTAAGCGTGAAAAACTCGATAACCTCATCTTTGTGATTAACTGTAACCTACAACGTTTAGACGGCCCTGTTCGTGGTAATGACAAAATCATTCAAGAACTAGAAGGCGTGTTCCGCGGTGCAGGTTGGAATGTGATTAAAGTCTTGTGGGGCTCTGGTTGGGATCGTTTATTGTCAAAAGACGTTACCGGTAAGCTAATCGAGCGTATGGGCGAAGTGGTTGATGGTGAGTATCAAGCCTATAAAGCCAAAGACGGCGCTTTCGTTCGTGAACACTTCTTTGGCAAATACCCTGAAACCGCAGAATTGGTCAAAGATATGACCGACGACGAAATCTTCCGCCTGACCCGTGGTGGGCATTCGCCTCGTAAGATTTACAATGCCTATAAGCGTGCAACCGAAACGACTGGCCAGCCAACCGTTATTCTAGCGAAAACCGTTAAAGGTTATGGTATGGGTCAATATGGTGAAGCCGCCAACACGGCTCACCAACAGAAGAAACTGGATTTAGAAGGGTTAAAATATTTCCGTGATCGTTTCTCTGTGCCAATTTCTGACGAAGAATTAGAAAAAGATATTCCGTTCCACCGTCCTGAAGAAGGGTCGGATATTGCGACCTATATGAAAGAACGTCGTGATGCTTTGGGTGGGAGTCTGCCAGCTCGTAGTGATCACGCAGAGCCATTACCGGTTCCTGAATTGTCAGCGTTTAAAATGCTGACAGAAGGCACGGATGATCGTGAAATGTCAACGACCATGGCATTTGTTCGTATTATCTCAATCTTATTAAGAGATAAGAAGATTGGACCGCGTTGTGTACCGATTATTCCAGATGAAGCCCGTACTTTTGGGATGGAAGGGCTATTCCGTCAAGTCGGGATTTATGATCCAGCTGGACAGTTATATGAGCCAATGGATTCAGACCAACTGATGTGGTACAAAGAATCTGCTAACGGTCAAGTTTTCCAAGAAGGGATTAACGAAGCCGGTGCCATGTCTAACTGGATTGCCGCTGCGACCGCTTATGCCAACTATGGTGTGAGCATGGTGCCTTTCTATATTTATTACTCGATGTTTGGTTATCAGCGTATCGGCGATTAAGCTTGGGCAGCCGGTGACTCTCGTGCGCGTGGCTTCTTAATGGGTGGAACGGCAGGTCGTACTACTTTAGAAGGGGAAGGGCTACAGCATCAGGATGGCCATAACCTCATCCAGTTTGACCATGTTCCTAACTGTCTTTCTTATGACCCAACCTTTGCTTATGAAATGGCCGTCATTATTCGTGATGGTATTAAACGCATGTTCAATGAGAAAGAAGACGTTTACTACTACATCACCTGTATGAATGAAAACTACACTCATCCTGCGATGCCAGAAGGGTCGGAAGAAGGCATTCTAAAAGGACTTTATTCCTTTAAGAAATCGACAGCGAAGCATAAAAACAAAGTGCAGTTGATGGGCTCCGGTACCATTTTCCGTGAAGTGATTGCCGCAGCAGAAATGTTGGAAGCGGACTGGAAAGTGGCTGCTGATATTTGGGCCGCGCCAAGCTTTAACCTATTACGCCGTGATGGGATTGAAACGGATCGTTGGAATACCATGCACCCAACTGAAACGCCTAAAGTCTCTTATTGTGAGGCAACCTTATCAGGTGCAAAAGGGCCATTTGTCGCTGCAACCGATTATATTCGTGACTATCCAAACCGGATTCGTGAATATGTTCCGGGCGAATTCTATGTGTTAGGTACCGATGGCTTTGGACGTTCTGATACGCGTGAACAACTTCGTAAGTTCTTTGAAGTGAACCGTTATTATGTGGTTGTTCAATCGCTTAAAGCCTTAGCGGATGCGGGCAGTATCAAGCCTGAAGTGGTTCAGCAAGCCATCGAAAAGTATGGTCTTGATAGTGAAAAAACCTATCCTGTTCACGCTTAATGGTCTAAGACGTTATCCGTCTATCTAAACGCGCTGCCAAGGCAGCGTCAGAATTTACATTCAACCTGGCCAAAAGCTCAGGTTGAAGTTTAACAAGGAATGAAATGACATGGCTAACCAGCAAATTAATATCCCGGATATCGGTGATTTTGATGAAGTCGAAGTTATTGAAGTTTTAGTCGCTGAAGGCGATGAAGTCGCGGTTGATGATTCATTGCTTACATTAGAATCTGACAAAGCAACCATGGAAATTCCAGCACCGTATGCTGGAAAAATCACCAAAGTCATGGTCAATATTGGCGACAAGGTCAGCGAAGGTACCGCTGTTTTTGAAATTGAAGCCGCAGAAGCATCTGCCGAAGCCGCGCCAGCCGAAAGCGCAGCGCCTGCTGAATCGAAACAAGAATCTGCGCCAGCCGCCGCTGCGCCTCAGCCAAAAGCTGAGCAGCCTGCGCCAGCTCCAATGCCTTCACCGACGGCTCAAGCGTTAACCAAACCGATTAATGCACAGTCAATGGGCGCTGCATCACATGCGTCGCCATCCGTAAGAGCCTTTGCGCGTAAATTGGGTGTCGATTTAACCTCGGTAACCGGGTCTGGTCCAAAAGGGCGTATCCAACAATCCGATGTCGAAGCCGCCATCAAAGCGGTTATGCAAGGCGGTGCTGGATCTTCAGCGGCGCAAGGCGGT
>CBFHUY010000069.1:0-9403 GCA_965658885.1 Hydrogenovibrio sp. | reverse complement strand
CGACAGCATCGTCAGTGTGTTTTAGGAACTGTGCCATCTGCAAACGGTTTTCCTGGGGCAAAACGGAACAGGTCGCATATAGCAGTAAGCCCCCTGGTTTTAGGCGTGACCAAACCGATTTTAAAATGTGCGACTGCAATTCGGTTAGCGCGGAGATGTCTTCTGGGGTTCGGTGCCATTTGATGTCTGGATGACGACGAATGATTCCGGTGGCCGAGCAGGGTGCGTCCAGTAAGATTTTATCAAATTGAATATCCGGCCAAAGCGCACTTAAATCAGCGGCATCGCCTTGATCGATTGCACTCGGCGTTAAGGATAAACGGTGTAGGTTTTCTGATAAACGGTCAATGCGGCTCGGTTCCTTTTCCAGCGCAAAGACCTGAGCTTGATTTTGGCTCAATTCTAACAGGTGTCCCGTTTTGCCGCCGGGGGCGGCACAGGCATCCAGGATGTGTTCTTGAGGGGTTGGGTTCAGAAGCAATGCGGCCATCTGCGCCGCCCCATCTTGAACACTGAAGCCGCCGGATTCATAAGTCGGTAATTGGCTGACATCGGTGCTGTGTTCCAACAAGATACCTTGCGGTGCAAACGGATGAGGGCTGGCACTCACGCCGACTTCAGAAAGCTGAGTTATCAATTGGTCTCGCGTTTGTTGTAAGCAATTTACCCTGAGAGTTAAGGGGGCGGGTTGGTTATTGGCCGTTAAAATCGCTTGCCAGTCGTCTGGGTAAGCTTGGCGCATGGCTTTGGTAAACCACTGAGGGTGTGAATAGCAATAGGCAGGTTTTTTATCTACTTCGCTACAAATGGCGTCTTTATCGCGTAAAAAGTTTCTCAAAACGCCATTCACCAGCGCTTTTGCCCAAGGTTTTTTAAGACGTTTGGTGAGTTGTACCGTTTCCGACACCGCGGCATGTTCGGGGGTATCCATATACAGAATTTGGTAGAGTCCCAAACAAATCAATTGGTTCAGGTCTGTATCTTTGGCTTTGAGCGGTTTTTTTAAAAGCTGTTCGCGGATGGCTTCGAGTCGCAGTTGCCAGCGTAAGGTGCCAAGCACCAAATTCTGGGCAAAGGCACGCTCGCGTCGATCATCAAACTGAGCCAAGCCTTCATTTAATGATTGACTTAATGAGCGCCCTTGCTCAATCACCGTAAGGCATATTTTTAATGCAATAAACCGAGTATCAGTGGTCGTCATTTTTCAGTCCCAGTGTTTGACCGACTAATGGGCGTGCTTGGGCAAAATCATAGGCCGGCATCGCTTTCTTGCCGGCTGGCTGGAGGTGTGTAATCCATAAAGACCCTTCGCCAGTCGCCACTTCCATGCCTTGTTTTCCGACAGAAATGACCAGGCCTGGTGGTTCTTGGAGAGTCTTTTGTCCTAGGGTCGCTTGCCAGAGTCTGAGCGGTTGGCCTTGCAGTTGTGTAAACGCAACTGGCCAAGGGTTAAAGGCTTGAATTTGTCGAACCAAAGTAGCCGCTGGACTTTGCCAATCAATTTGGGCTTCTGCTTTACTCAATTTTTGGGCATAGGTCGCTAAGTCTGGATTTTGTGGAACAGGGGAAAGGGTGCCCGCTTGCAGGTCGGTTAAGGTTTGCATTAAGGCGGTTGAACCCAGTTGGCTGAGCCGATCATGTAAGGTTTGAGCTGTATCATCGGCTTGAATGGGGGTGGTTAAGGTGGTCAGCATTTCACCCGTATCCAGCCCTTCATCCATTTGCATAATGGTGACGCCGGTTTCGGCATCCCCCATTTGAATGGCTCTTTGAATCGGTGCCGCACCGCGCCAACGGGGTAGCAAGGAAGCGTGGATATTAAAACACCCATAGGTCGGCATCTCCAATACCGCTTTTGGCAGAATTAAGCCATAAGCCACGACCACCATGACATCGGCATTTAAGGCCTTGAGTTCCGCTTGCGCATCCAAGTCCTTGAGGGATTCCGGTTGGTAGACCGGCAGGTCGTGCTGTTGAGCAAGTTGCTTGACCGGGCTAGAGGTTAATTTGCGGCCGCGTCCCGCTGGTCGATCTGGCTGGGTATAGACGCCAATCACTTGATGGGGCGAGTCTAATAAAGCCTGCAAAGGCGCCACTGAAAAGTCAGGTGTGCCAGCAAAAATAATTTTGAGCGGTTGAGATGGCGATGGTGCATTAATGGGCATCTTGAGCCATTTCCTTTTTAAATTTTTGAATGGCGCGGGTGCGTTTTAACCCCGACAAGTGGTCAATAAATAATTTGCCATTGAGGTGATCTATTTCATGTTGAATGCAGACTGCGAGCAGGTCGCTGGCTTCAAATTCAATCGATTTGCCATCTCTATCCATGCCACGAACCAAAATTTCTGAGGGTCGATTGACTTTAGCATAGACGCCCGGAATGGAAAGGCAGCCTTCTTCCCAGGTAATTTTACCTGCGCTATTGACAATTTCCGGGTTTAATAGCGCTATGGGTTGGTCTTTCGATTCTGAAATATCCACGACGATAAGGCGTTGTTGTACTGCGACCTGTGGCGCGGCTAAGCCAATGCCTGGCGCATCGTACATGGTGTAAAACATATCATCAATGAGCTTATCAAGCGCATCGGTCATTTCGGGAATGGGTTGGCAAGTTTCTCTTAGACCACTATCTGGGTAGAGAACGATGTCGAGTTTATCCATAATAACGAGTATACTTTTTGATGGTTAAAAAGACCTTTGTCTGCAGTGTAACGGTAAAAGTAGACCCATCATCTTGACAGCAAAGGGATTGCATCTGATTTTGATTAAAAGAATTATAACGGATTGAGTGGCTTATGTCTGATATAGACAGCTTAAAACTGGGATTGAATCTGCATTTTGCCCAAGTCAGATTTAAACAGATAGCCAAAATTGAAAGCTATTTTGGTAGCCTTGAGCAAGCCATGGCTGCGTCAGGTTCGGCGTGGCAACAGGCACAAATTTTGACACCTAAGCAACTTGAGAAGTGGTTGGATGCTGATAAACCGAAAAGAATCGATGAGGCTATTGAGTGGGCACAACAGTCGGGGCAGGAAATTGTCACCTGGCAGGATCAGGTTTATCCGCCGCTGCTGAAACAAATTGCTGATCCACCAGTTTTACTATATGTCAGAGGCGATATTCAGCTATTGTCCCAGCCGCAACTGGCTATTGTCGGCAGCCGCAATGCCTCGAAAACAGGTCGATTGATTGCCAGCGATTTTGCACAGTATTTAGCCAGCGTGGGCTTAGTGGTCACCAGTGGGTTGGCATCCGGCATAGATAAGGCAGCGCATGAAGGGGCTTTGAATGCTTTGAAAGCCGATGCTAATCAATCCAGTGGTACCACCATTGCGGTGGTGGCGACTGGATTGGATCGGGTTTATCCGGCAACGAATCGCGATTTGGCGCGACAGATTGCCGAAACAGGTGCCATGGTTTCGGAATATCCGTTAGGGGTCAAACCAATGGCATATCACTTTCCACAACGGAATCGCATTATTTCCGGGTTAAGTTTGGGAACGCTGGTGGTTGAAGCGGCTTTGAAGAGTGGTTCTTTAATCACGGCCAGAACCGCATTAGAGCAGGATAGAGAGGTGTTTGCGGTTCCCGGTTCGATTCACAATCCGCAAGCGAAAGGTTGTCATCAATTGATTCGTCAGGGCGCAAAGCTGGTTGAATCTGGTGAAGACATATTAGAAGAGTTATCGGCGATACTGCAACCGCAGTTGACATTATCCCCTGTAACGGCAAGTACGAAGCCTGAATCAGGTGGGACTGAGAGTTCACTGATGGCCTATTTGGACTTTGAGCCAATCAGTTTAGATGAACTGATTCACTTAACGGGCTGGACCGTCGCGCAATTGCAATCAGAGTTGTTAATGCTGGAATTGCAAGGTGATTTGGAAGCGCTTTCGGCAGGGCGTTGGCGGCGCTTGCGTTAAGGAAATCATAGGTTTGTTTGGTAATTCTGTAAATTTAACGGTAGAATGCGCCGCATTTAGGCAGCTTTATAAAAAGAGTTGCAATTGATCCAATTTTTTTGCACCCTAAAAATGATTTGGGGTCATCGACACGAATATTAAGGACGGGCATTCTCCTTAGCAATGCACATTTAAGAGACAACGATTATGACGAATTTGGTAATAGTAGAGTCGCCTGCAAAAGCAAAAACCATTGAAAAATATTTGGGCAAGGGATTTACCGTGCGCTCGAGCTATGGACATATTCGCGATATTCAAAAAAAGGGTATGGGTATCGAAATCGACAATGGATTTATGCCCAATTATGAAATATCTGCGGATAAGAAAAAAACCGTTGCCGAATTAAGAAAATTGACGAAAACGGCGGATGCCGTCTGGCTGGCAACGGATGAGGACCGCGAAGGAGAAGCCATCGCATGGCATCTCGCAGAAGCCTTAAAGTTGAATGTGAATGACACCAAGCGCATCGTGTTTCATGAAATTACCAAATCGGCCATTCAAAAGGCCATTGCAGAACCGCGTCTGGTTGATATGGATTTGGTGGAAGCGCAGCAAGCCCGCCGTATTTTAGACCGAATTGTCGGTTTTGAATTGTCCCCTATTCTTTGGAAGAAAATTCGCACAGGCCTGTCTGCCGGACGTGTGCAATCCGTTGCCGTGCGTCTAATTGTGGAGCGGGAAAGAGAGATTGATGCGTTTACGCCTGAAACCGTTTATCGGTTACAGGGTCAGTTAGCGATATTGGATTCACAGCAAAATCAGGTCGGCACGGTCGATGTTAAACGCAATGCAACTTTCCAGACAGAAGCCGAGGCCATGCAATTTTTGCAAACGGTTCAGTCCAGTGATTTATCTGTCGCCGATTTGCAAGAAAAGCCCGCTAAAAAATCACCGAAGCCGCCTTTTACCACCTCAACCTTGCAACAGGAAGCTGCGGCAAAATTAGGCTTTTCTGTAAAACAAACCATGATGATTGCTCAGCGACTCTATGAGTCTGGGAAAATCACCTATATGCGTACCGATTCCCTAAATTTGTCAGATGAAGCCATACAAAAAGCCAATCAAACGATTGTCAGTAATTATGGAGAATCCTTTGCGCAAACCCGTCGTTATAAAACCAAAAACGCCGATGCTCAAGAAGCGCATGAGGCGATTCGACCTACTGAATTTACAGTCAGTTCCGTCGAAGGGGAACGGAATGAACAACGACTTTATCAATTGATTTGGCGCCGGGCAATTGCGTCACAAATGGCCGATGCCCAATTCTTGCGCACCTCAGTGGATATTGCGATCAGTGGCTTGCCCAAAGAAAAACTCTCGGCAAAAGGCGAAGTGATTACATTCGAAGGGTTTTTGAAAGTTTATGATTTAGATGACGATGCGAAATCCAGTCAACTGCCGCCTTTGACAATTGGTCAGATGCTGAAACTGGGAGAAGTCACCGCGCGTCAAAGCTTTTCACGTCCACCCGCTCGTTATAACGAAGCCAGTCTGGTCAGAACGCTTGAAGAAATGGGGATTGGTCGTCCGTCAACCTATGCGCCAACCATTGATACCATTCAACAAAGAGGCTATGTGGTGAAGGAAGATCGCGAAGGCACGCCTCGTGATTATCGTCAATTGACTTTATCGGCAACCGATATAGCCGAAGAGACCTTGACGGAAATGACCGGAACCGAGAAAAACAAACTGTTTCCAACGGAAATCGCCGGTATTGTGACCAGCTTTTTAGTGAAGCATTTTGGCGATGTTTTAGATTATCAGTTTACGGCAATGGTCGAGTCTGAATTTGATGTGATTGCGCAAGGTAAAGAGTCTTGGCAGCAGATGTTGACCAAGTTTTACAGTCAATTTCATCCCAAGGTGGTTGCCGCGGAAGATGTTTCTCGAGAAGAAGCGGGACAAGCCAGATTGCTTGGTACAGACCCCAAAACTGGCAAGCCGATGTTTGTCAAGATTGGGCGATTTGGCCCTTATGTCCAATTAGGCGATGGCGAAAATGAAGAAAAGCCAACCTTTGCCAGTTTAATGCCCGGTCAAAAAATGGATACTTTGAAGCTAGAAGATGCGGTGGAGTTGTTCAAGCTACCGCGTGAAGTGGGTGAAATGCCGGAATCCTTTTCCGCTGAAGCAGTCGATGGAACGGTGTTTTCTGTTGAGAAGGGTCAAGTGATTATTGCCAAACAAGGTCCTTTTGGCCCTTATTTGGAATATGGCCCCAAGAAATATGCCCCTATTAAAGGCACTGACCCATTAAGTATTACCTTAGAAGAAGCGGTCGCCTTAATTGAGGCGAAGATTGTGACGGAAGCTGAAAAAATCATTAAAGTGTTTGAAGGCACCAATGTTAAAATTTTAAAAGGCCGTTGGGGACCTTATATTACCGATATTGAAACCAAAAAGAATGCCAAAATCAAAAAAGATGAAGATGCGCTCACCTTGAGTTTTGATGAGTGTGTTAAGCGTTTAGAAGAAGCGCCAGAACCGAAGAAACGGGGTCGTGCAGGCGCTAAAAAAGCCCCTGCCAAAAAGGCGACCAAAACGAAGGCAGCAGCAAAAAAGCCAGCCCAGAAAAAGGCGCCGGCAAAAAAATCACCCTCTAAAAAAGCGCCCGCCAAAAAGGCTGTTAAAGAGTAAAATAGTTCCATTCCAAAATATATCAAAGAGACACCATTAGCATGAAGCAGCAGGTTGCAGAGTTATTAGTAGACGTTATCGCCATTTTGAAGCAGGAAGGCGTATTGCCTCAAGAGGCCACTCCAAGGGTGAATGTAGAAAACACTCGAGATAAGGCACATGGAGATTTTGCAACCAATTTGGCCATGATGTTGACGAAACTGGTTGGCAAGCCACCGCGTGACATTGCTGAAATGATCGTGGCGCGTTTACCTCATAATCGCGCCGTAGTGAAAGTGGAAATTGCTGGGCCGGGTTTTATCAATTTCTTTATGAACGAAGCTGCCAAACTGGACATAGTGGAGACAGTGCTTGCTGAAACAACGGAATTTGGTCGCTGTAATGTGGGTCAGGGCAAGTCGGTATTGGTGGAATATGTATCGGCTAACCCAACAGGCCCTTTGCATGTCGGTCATGGTCGTGGTGCCGCTTATGGTGCCAGTGTTGCCAATCTATTGGAAACCGCTGGATTTGAGGTGTCGCGAGAATATTATGTGAATGATGCGGGTCGGCAAATGGATATTTTGGCCACGTCGACTTGGTTACGTTATTGTCAACATTGTGGGGAAGAGTTGGTCTTCCCGAGTAACGGTTATAAGGGCGATTACATTTTTGATATTGCCAAAACGCTTTATGAAGAGAAAGGTGAGACCTTACGGCATGCCAGCGATGTGATTTTTACCGGCATTCGTGATGATGAGCAACACTTACCCTCCGGCGAAAAGACGGGCGACAAAGAAGCCCATATTGATGACTTGATTGCACGCGCAAAATCCTTGTTAGGGGAAGCGGCTTATCGTCAAATTTTTGATTTGGCCTTAGAGACCATTTTGGCCGACATTCGAGAAGATTTAGCCGGCTTTGGCGTCGAGTTTGAAAACTGGTTTTCTGAAAGATCGCTCATGGACAGCGGTGTGATTGATGCCGCAATTGAAAAGCTGCAAGCCTCTGGCAAGATTTATGAAAAAAATGGCGCTCTATGGTTTAAGTCGACCGACTACGGGGATGAAAAAGACCGGGTCGTGGTGCGTGATAATGGCATTAAGACGTATTTCGCGTCGGATATTGCCTACCACTTTAATAAACTGGAAAGAGGGTTTGATCTGCTCATCGATATTTGGGGTTCCGATCATCATGGCTATGTGCCGCGGGTAAAAGCCGCGATGCAAGCACTAGACACCAATGCTGATGCGTTAGAAGTGTTATTGGTTCAGTTTGCGATTTTGTATCGTGGGGGTGAAAAGCTGGCGATGTCAACGCGTTCTGGCCAATTTGTCACCTTGCGAGAGTTACGGGACGAAGTGGGTAAAGATGCGGCACGCTTTTTCTATGTGCAACGTAAATCTGAGCAACATATGGACTTTGATCTGGATTTGGCGAAGTCAAAATCCAATGAAAACCCCGTTTACTATATTCAATATGCGCATGCGCGGATTTGTCAGGTGTTGTCAATGGCAGTCGAAAAAGGCATGGCGGTTGATGTTCAACAAGGGCTGGCCAATTTATCACGCTTGACCGATGAGGTAGAGACGGATTTGGCAACGTTATTGGCACAGTATCCTGATATGATTTCGCGTGCGGCTTTGGCGTATGAACCCCATCAGATTGCCTATTACTTAAAGGCCTTAGCACAAGGGCTTCACAGTTACTATAATGCCAGCCAATTTATTGTCGAAGAGGCCGGATTACGGCATGCTCGATTAACCCTGGTGCTTGCTGTTCGACAAGTTTTACAAAATGGGTTAAAAGTGTTGGGCGTGTCTGCGCCAGAAAAAATGTGAAATTAGGAACGATTGAATGAAACATGCAACACGAGATTATCGGCATGGCCCTTCTAAGCGTAAGCCTTATCAGCGTCGTTCTCAGGTTGCTGCTCAACCGGTCGCGGTCGAGTCAAAAATGGGTTTTAAACGGTTAATGAGCTTAGTGGTGTTGTTAACGGGTTTGCTGTTGTTGGGGTATTGGATAGCACAGCATTTTGCCACTCAGGGCGTGAAATCAGATTCTGAAAAACCGGCTTCAAAAATTTTGACCTCCGAGGTGGCGAAAGCCCCTAAAGTGACCACTTCTCAGCCTCAGCAACTGGCAGCACAAGTGGCGCCCATCGTGGTTGAAAGCTTGCCCATGCCAACTGTTGAACAGCCAAAGTCGATTCAGTATACTTTTTATCACGGATTGGCAGAGACCGAAGTGGTGGTGGATGCTGAGCCGATTCCGGTTAAATTGGCCGACCCTTATTATATTGTTGCAGGCACCTTTGGTTCAGAAGCCGTGGCACGCCAAGAACTCGAGCGTTTGAGTTCAGCTCAAGAGGATGTCAGCTTAAGTCTTTTTAAAACAGAACGCTATTACCGATTAAGGGCAGGGCCTTTTGAAGATCGGTTAGAGCTTAACAAAAAACGCAATGTATTAAGGTCTCTAGGCGCCGATACGCTATTGATGCGCGTCCAAAAATAACCAGGCCTGGTTATTTTGCGACATCGGTAGCACGATTCAGTTCAGTTTCACTCACAACTTGATTCCTGCCGTTGCTCTTGGCTTTGTAGAGGGCATCGTCAGCACGTTTAATCCAGTCATCAATGGTTTCATCGTCAATGCCTTTATAGGTGGCAACTCCGAATGAAGCGGTGATGGTTCCCAGCGTTTTATCTGAGTCTTTCCGTTTCAGTACAGCGTGTTCCAGTGAATGTCGAATTTTTTCAGCTCGTTGGAGCCCATTTTCAAGACTACTATGAGAGAGGATAATGGCAAATTCCTCGCCACCA
>CBFHUY010000068.1:0-9547 GCA_965658885.1 Hydrogenovibrio sp. | reverse complement strand
TAGGTTGCCGTATTGAGCTTACCAAACGAACACAAGAAATGGTGTTGACTCATATTCGCCAAGCTATGCTAACTAAGCGTCGTTTGGTTTCAATGGTAAGACAATTCCCACAACAATCGACCTTGCCCTTATCGCTAGGTAATTTTCTAAAATTGTACCCCCATGTTGATATTCATGAACTTTATAAACGTGTCTCTTGGTCAGAGTTGGTTACGCTTACAAAAAATGAAATTCAAGAAAATTCTCCTGATCAAACTTTATTAAATCAGCTTGAAAAAGCGATTAAAAACCGAATTCTGACTTGTGATGATCATCATTATCTATATTTTCTTAAACAGTTTTGTGAACAAAATGGTTCTTATAAAACGATCGAATCACGATCAGCGTTAATGTTTTATTATGATTTTTGGCAAAAAAGTGGTTTTGAATTAGGTTTTGAGTCCCTAGAGCAGGGCGTACATTCAATGAAAATCCATCTATGGAAAGACTTACTGTTAGATGTCATTGAATTGCAATTAAATCACATAAAACATGAGCAGTTACAAATGGAAGCATTACCAACCGTGCCACTCCGATTACATGCACGATACGCACGCGAACAAATATTGGTTGGTTTTGGCGCGACGACATTTGAACGGCAGCCGCCGGCACGAGAAGGTGTGTTTGTAATAGCTGAACAAAACTATGAACTGTTGTTTGTGACTTTGAATAAAAACGAAAAGCAGTTCTCACCCACCACCATGTATCACGACTATGCTATCAACGAAAGCCTGTTTCATTGGCAATCACAAAACAGTGCGCGTCCTGATCGTGGGCGAGGTAAAAATTACATCGACCATCTTTCTATTGGTAAGCGTCTGTTTTTATTTGTCCGAGAACATACAAAAGATGAATATGGCCGCACTATGGGATTTGTGAACTTTGGCGAAGTTGAGTACGTTTCACATACTGGTTCGCAACCGATGAATATCACATGGCGGCTTAAAAAGCCCATGCCCAACTTTATGTGGCAACATGCCGCTAAGTTGGCGGTGGGTTAGTCAACTTGATTATTATTGAACGGCTACATTTCAGGGATTTGGAGCTGCTTGAATTGGCTAAGAAATGCCTTTGCTTGGGTGGCGATTTGGGTTACACCACCCGTTTGTTCGCTTTCGATATTGATGGGTAACACTGGGTCGTGAAGTGATTTTCGAATGAGTAACCAACCATTGCCATGTGCCTCATCCACAGTGACGTGAACCCCTTCAGCATTATTGGGGGTGAGCGACCAGCCTGGTTGCTTTGCCAAAAACTGCTCGAATTGGTTAAGCACATTATCCGCCACTGCACCGAAATCCTCGGTAGTGATTTTTACACGATATTCTTTGGCTTCAACTGGCTCAGGTAATCCGGCAACCAGTTCGTCTACACTGCCTTTACCCGCAGCATGAAGCTGCGCGGCTTTAATGAGCAGCTTGGCAATTTGGTAGGCACCATCGTCGAGAAAATAGTTTTCTTTTAGGGCACCGTGTCCCGAAGTTTCCATTGCCAGCCAACTGGCTTGGCCTTCACGATTTAGCCGAATGGCTTCGTTAATGACATTTTTATAACCGCGTTTAAATCGATGATGAATGCCACCCACTGAGCTTTCTATCCAGTGCTTTAACCCGGTTGAGGTTACCGAGTCGGTCACGATCACACTCCCTGGGTGTTCTTCAAGCACGATGGCTGCCATTAGCGCAATAAAACGATTACGGTTAATGGGCTGGCCGTTTTTATCGACCGCGCCAGCACGATCGACATCGGTATCGAAAATAATGCCCAGGTCCGCTTGATGTGTGTTGACTGCGGCAATAATCGCATCCATCGCCGCCGAATCTTCAGGATTGGGAATGTGGTTTGGAAAAGCGCCATCGGGTTGAAGAAACTGGCTACCACGGGTGTCGGCACCCAACGGTTTTAGCACCTTATCCACAAAAAAGCCACCCGCTCCATTGCCCGCATCGACCACGATTTTTAACCCTGCCAAGGGCATATTGCCCTGCCCCGCACCTTTACGAATGGTTGCAACCAGCGAAGCGGCGTAATCGTCCATTAGCGAAATTTTTTGAATATTGGCAACAGCGGATGCATCAAATGACTCTATTTCGGTGGCGAGCGTCAGAATGCGGCGAATGTCATCTTTCTCTAGGCCGCCATTGCGGGTAAAAAACTTGAGACCATTGCGATTAAACGGCAAATGGCTTGCAGTGAGCATAATGGTGCCATCGTAGGCGTGGTTTTCAAACACCGTTGCCATAAACATCGCTGGGGTGGAGGAAAGGCCGCTGTCGGCTATGACCTGACAACCGGCTTTTGCTAAACCTTGGAAAACGGCGGTTTTGATACTGTCTGATGATAAACGGGAATCGTGGCCAACCGCCACTTTCAATTCCGTAACGGGCTTAGCTGTTTGCTGTGAAAGCCATTGTGCAAATGCCACGCCAATGGGTCGAATGACCTCTGGTGTTAAATTGACGGTTTCACCAACAACCCCTTCTAACGCGACACCGCGGATATCGCTGCCATTCTGTAATTTCAGCCAAGCCTGATTCATCATTTTCTCGTTTAATTAAGGGTTAAAAATGCCCAGGCCTGGTCAAAATTTGGGCTAAATTGGCCAGTAGGCGCCGGTAGCGCCAATAATAAATTCAAGCGTACCCAGCATGAGGTTAAATGCAATTAACGGGCGCATTTGGCTGTTCAAAATTTGTCCGGCTTCTGCCAGTTCGTATTGTTCAATGCGGATGTTAAATTTTGCATAGGGCCCAAAAAACAACCACGCAAATACAACAATCATTAACCAACCAATCCCGCTCATGACCTTGAGGTATAAAGGGGTTTGTTCCAATCCGCCAAAATCTTTTAAAATGAGCCAATAACCGCTCACAACAATCAAGCCGATAAACCCCCAAACCCAAATGAAAAAACGACGAAAGACTTTTTGCCAAAGTTGTACCCTTTCGGTCGGTTCGAGCATCATCGCGGAGGGTCGGAGTACACGATAGGCAAAGAAAATGCCGCCCACCCATAACATGGCAGCGATGGCGTGAAGAGAGATCGCGATTTGGCTTTCAACAGACATGGGATTCCTTTTATTTAACGCTTTAGAAATTTTATTAAACTGATTAAACCTTAACCGCTGCTTAAAATCAAACTTATCCAACCGCTTTGGCTTTCACAAAGAAAATATGCCTTATCATCTGCTCCTGTGATGGCGAGTTTGATTTCTCAATTTTGGGCGGATAATACGCTTTTTGGGATAGAACTCGTTTTTTAATTGAATATATCCGCTTACACGGATATACTGTTTTTCTAAAGACAAACACTTTGGCTTTGAGGGCAAATAAACTATGTTTGAACAACTCGGAAACTGGGTCGCATACAGTCTACTGCAATTGAGTGCGGATTCACAAACTGGTCACGCAGTGCAGTTTTTTGTGATGGACAGTGTCAAAATCTTTGTGATGCTGGTTGTGATTATTTATATCATGGGACTGTTACGCGCTTATGTTTCGACCGAACGCATTCGCGAGGTCGTTGCGGGCAAACCTAAATGGATGGGGCGATCTTTGGCGATTAGCTTAGGCTCGGTAACGCCTTTTTGTTCTTGTTCTTCCGTGCCGTTATTTATTGGCTTTGTTGAGGCGCGTATTCCGTTAGGAATTACTTTCGCCTTTTTAATTGCCAGCCCCATGATTAACGAAGTCGCCGTAGTATTGCTGATTGGTATTCTGGGGTGGGAAATTGCCCTGCTGTATGTGCTTGCTGGCGTGGTGGTTGCCTATATTGGTTCCATCGTCATGGAGTGGTTTAAACCGGAACGTTGGGTAGAGTCGTATGTTTGGGATATTAAAATGCGCCACCAGCAGGAACTCGAAGCCCAAACAGGTGGCTTAAACGCCCGCCACGAATTCGCCTGGAATGAAGTCAAGGTCATCGTAAAACGAATTTGGCATTGGGTGTTTATCGGTATCGGCTTAGGCGCGTTATTTCACGGCTATGTGCCTGAAGCTTGGGTGAGCACCTATTTAGCGGATGCCACTAGCTGGTGGAGTGTTCCGGCTGCCGTCGCTTTAGGGGTGCCTTTATATTCAAATGCCACAGGCGTGATCCCTGTGATTGAGGCCATGCTCGGTAAAGGCGTTCCCATTGGCACCAGTTTGGCGTTAATGATGAGTATTGCTGCGCTGTCCTTACCGGAGCTACTCATTCTACGCAAAGTCATTCGCTGGCCTGCGTTAATGGTCTTTGCTTCGGTACTCGCAGTTGCCTTTATTTTAGTGGGATATCTGTTTAATTTTTTATATGCATAAACAAAAGGAAAGTTCAAAATGAAGAATAATTTAATGGTGCGTTTAATGACGCTGTTTATTTTAGTGGGTATCGCGTTGGCGCACTTCTCCGGACAAACGAATTTGTGGTCGGCGAATTGGCTTTGGTTAGCGATCATGCCGGCATTTATGGGATTCCAAGCGACTTTTACTGGGTTTTGTCCAGCGGGTTTAATTGGCAAATTATCCAAATCCGGTGAATGTTGTCCGGGTGGTAGTTGCGGAACCAACAACACCGCAGCGCCGGAAGAAGCCTCTGCTAAAAAGGCCGACGATGCCTGCTGTGCAGGGTCAGCAGAAGACTTAACAGCCAAACAAGCCACCAGTTGTTGCGGATCGGATGCTTAAGAAAATGCATCCACGGCGTCCAGTTGTTGTGGCTCAGATGATCAATCTAAATCAGCTGACTGTTGTAGTGGTTCAACGGATGGATTGGAAATCAAAGTATTGGGCACGGGTTGCGCGAACTGCAATAACACCGTTAAAGTGATTCAAGCGACAGCAGATGAACTTGGCGTGAGCGTCAAGGTCATTAAAATTGAAGACATTGCCGAAATCGCCGCCTATGGCGTAATGACCACCCCCGCCGTTGTGATTAACGAAC
Source organism: Hydrogenovibrio sp. (assembly GCA_965658885.1). GTDB lineage: Bacteria > Pseudomonadota > Gammaproteobacteria > Thiomicrospirales > Thiomicrospiraceae > Hydrogenovibrio. The sequence goes on along the minus strand of CBFHUY010000068.1, from coordinate 4,588 downwards.
AAGTGGTGCACTCAGGGGGCATTCCATCGAAAAAAGTCATTACCGAGTGGCTATCGGCTTAAGCTAAGGCAGGCTGTAAAACGCCAGCTACTTGACCTGCAGGCACCAAAACATGGATTCTATAGGAGAGCGATATGACAATCAGAACGATAGGCACCGCTAAACTTTTCCATGTTTTTATGGTGTTTGTGCTCGGAGGACTGTTATCGGTTGCCTCGGCACAAGACTGGATGGATTATGGCGACGCCATGGTGCCGGAGGGCCATCAGAAAGTCACCTTTATTGAATTAGGTGCCAACCGTTGTCTTCCCTGTCGGATGATGCAGCCCATTTTAAAAAACCTTGAAGAACGCTATCCTCAAGACCTCAAAGTAGTGTTTATTGATGTTTGGCAAGACAATGGTGAAATAGCAGGCAAGAAATACCAGCTCAGATCGATTCCCACCCAAATTTTCTACAACGCTCAGGGCGAAGAGATTTTTCGTCATGAAGGCTTTTTTGCGCAAAAACAAATAGAAGCCCTTCTGAAAAAACACGGTGTCTCCCAGTGATTTTAGAGATTTTAACCACCCTGTCTAATGCGCTTGCTGAAGCGCCTCATTGGGCGTTAATTGCTGCATTTTTTTGGGGCGTCATCAGTGTGCTGTTTTCCCCTTGTCATTTAGCCAGCATTCCTTTGGTTATGAGTTTTGTGGGTGCACAAAGTGATTGCAACGCCCGCCGCGCTTTCTGGCTTTCCACCCTATTCGCTTTGGGCATATTAATCATTATTGCATTACTGGGATTGATTACCAGTGGCATGGGACGCATGTTAGGCGATGTGGGATCATGGATTGATTGGGGTGCAGCATTGATTTTTATCTTGGCAGGATTGCTGTTTTTGGATTGGATTCGTCTGCCTAACTTTTCAAATGTCGTTCTCAAACACGCAAAACCCAGTGGGTATTGGGCGGCGCTTGGTTTAGGCATGCTGTTCGGCACCATTTTAGGACCTTGTGCCTTTGGCTTTATGATGCCTGTGCTCGCCTTGTCACTCAGCGTTGCTTCCCAAGACTTTGGCTTTGCCATTTCACTGATGCTACTTTATGGTTTAGGGCATTCCGCCCCCATTATGGCACTGGGCACCTCAACAGCGAAAATCCAAAAAGTGCTCAATGCGTTACCCAATGAACGGTTATTACAAACTTTTAAAAAAGCTTTTGGCTGGCTAATGATCGCCATCGGCGTTTGGTGGTTATTTAAAGTCTTCTGATACGGTCACATAACCATCACTACATTTGATTAATTCTAAGTGCCAATAGACCTGCGACCACAATCATCACCGAAGAAGCGATTAGGCTGCCTTCAAGCCCGACCGTTTGATAGAGATACCCTGATAAGACGGTTCCCGCCAAGCGCCCACCGGCATTGGCCATGTAGTAGAACCCCACTTGTTTAGAGGTGCCATCTTGATCAGCATAGGCAACAATTAAATAAGAATGCACGGCGGAATTAAGGGCAAATAAAACGCCAAAAATACCTAAGCCGATCATCACTGCCCACTGCGGATTCAGTTCAAGAAAATAGGCAATCGCCATCGGTACGCCCGCCAAAACGATAGCTAAGCCAAAGGCGGTACGATGGGTTGGATTGCGCGTTTGACCAATCAACTTAGGCGAGATCGCCTGCACAACACCATAGCCAATAATCCAAAGCGCCATAAAGGTTCCAATTTGTAGATGCGACCAGCCCAGCACACTGGCTGCAAAAACGGGGAGTGCGACCACAAACCAAACATCACGCGCGCCAAACAAGAAGAACCGAGCAAAAGATAGCCAGTTAATCGCCTGAGAATGGGAAAACATCTGCGCGAATTTGGGAGTGTTTTTAGACTTGCCTAAAGCGCCATCCAACTTTATCCACGAAACCAGCAGAGCAACTGTTAGCATCGCCGCCATAATCCACATGGCATTATTAAAGCCAAACGCCTCAAGCAGTAGCGCCCCCATAAAAAAGCCGACCCCTTTTAAGGCATTTTTGGAGCCGGTTAACGCCGAAACCCAACGATACAACTTACCATCGCCATCACTGGCTAAGGATTTGACAGCACTTTTGGCACTCATTTTATTCAGGTCTTTGGCAATCCCCGAAAGGGCTTGCGCCAACATCACATAAAGCACACTGAGCCATTCTGCGGGAACCGTGAGCATCACCAATGCCAATATTTGTATCGACAATCCAATATTCATGGTGACATTAAGCCCCGCACGCGCGCCCAGCCAACCGCCAAATAAATTGGTGACAATACCGAAAAACTCATAAAACAAGAACAACATCGCCAGTTCAAGCGGGCTGTAACCCAGTTGGTAGAAATAGAGTAAAACCAACATTCTTAAAGCGCCATCCGTTAGGGTAAATGCCCAGTAATTTCCGGTCACAATGGCATATTGTTTTTGACTGTTCGTCATAAATTTCTCATTCCGTTCTGTTAAGCCAATCGGATTACGACAAGGCTTGATTGGCTGAACCCACCTTTAACGCCAGTTCCATCATCCGTTGCATATAGCCAATTTCATTGTCATACCAAGCCAAAACTTTTACATGCGTGTCATTGATCACACGGGTAGAAAGTGCATCGATCACCGAGGAACAAGTTTCCCCTTCAAAATCAACCGAGACTAAGGGCAAGTCTTCATAGCCTAAGATATTTTTCAAATAACTTTCCGAAGCTTCTTTAAAAAATTGATTCACTTCATCAACCGAGGTGGGACGTTTCATTTCCATCACCAAGTCGGTCAAAGAGGCATTCATAAAAGGAACCCGAACCGCAATGCCATCTAACCGTCCATTTAATTCTGGGAAAATGGTGCCGATAGCGGTTGCAGAACCCGTGGAAGTGGGAATGAGCGACTCGAAACTGGAACGGGCACGCCGCCAATCTTTATGACCATGATCGACCACTTTTTGGGTATTGGTGCGGTCGTGCATGGTGGTGATAGATCCATGAGAAATGCCAATTTTTTCATGCAGAACCTTTATCACAGGGGCGATACAGTTGGTGGTACAAGAAGCCGCGGTAATCAGTTTGTCTTCACCCGCAACAAAAATATCATCGTTAATGCCCATGACAATATTTTTAACGCCTTCTTTAAAAGGCGCAGCCACAATCACTTGTTTGACCCCTTGGTCAAAGTAGGGTTGTACCTCTGCACGCGTTCGAAATTGGCCGGTACACTCCAAAACCACATCGACATTGAGCGCACCCCAGTCAAAGTCTTCAATCGCTTGCTGAGTGCTATAACCAATGGCATGATCATTAATCACTATTTGACCATTTTGTTCGCCAGCTTTATGGTGCCAACGACCATGTGCCGAATCATAATTCAATAAATGGGCTGAGCCTGCCGCATCAGTGGCAATCTCATTAATATGAACAAATTCAACCCCTTCCCAATCAAAAGCTTGGCGTAAACCCAGCCGACCCATACGACCAAACCCATTTATTGCTATACGAATCACGGAAAGCTCCTTATAATAAAAATCTGTTTAAACGGCTAATGGATGACGAATGTATTCGCCTATACGGATATAGAATTATAACAACAACTCTAAAAGATCAACCGAAACTTTTATGACATTTAATTTATTAGAAGACCATGCTCTCTTCCACAAAGCGCTGGCAGAACCGATTCGATTACGCATTTTGGCATTATTGAATTCAAGAGAATTTTTGTGTGTTTGTGACCTTGTCTCGGTTTTGAATATTTCTCAAAGTACCGTTTCTAGACATCTGGCCTATCTTAAGAATAAACAGTTATTAAACTCTTGGCGAGAAGGCACCTGGATTCATTATGCCATCAATAAAGACCATTCTGCTTATGCCGTGTTACAAGCCATCTTGCTTGAATTAGAGACGTTAGATGAAATAAAACAGGACAAGCAAACACTAGCCAACTACGAACAAACGCCCAGACAGTGCTAACCAAAAATATCTAATCTTAAAAAAACCTATGCTAGAATAGCCTCCATCTCTCGGGGTGCACACCTAAGTGCTGAGACGACGAAGTGAAATCTATTTTCCGGCAGTCGGGCCCGTTGAACTTGATCTGGTTAAAGCCAGCGTAGGGAAGAGAAGATTCTTTGGGCACCCCTTTCTTTGGGCGCCTTCTGATTGCTTTTAAATACCTTTGAACTTGTATCAAGTCGAGACAGGAACTTTAAAAGCAATTGCCATCCTGTTTTCTTCTTTTTTCACTTTTCAACGGTATGACAAGTGCACGGTCTTTTGATTTAGACTTTTGCCCATCTTTTTACGCGGTTTTTTTCATCCTTTTAACACCTAAAAAGTGAGAAAAACATGACTTCATTTAAACATGCCCTCCCCGCATCCAATGACCTTCTAACCCGTGAGCCCTTGCCGGCTTCACACAAGACCTATGTCGCAGGTGAAATTCACCCTGACATCCGAGTGCCAATGCGCGCCATTTCTTTAACCAATGGAGAAACGGTTACCGTTTACGATACGTCGGGGCCTTATACCGATCCCAATATTGATATTGATGTGGCACAAGGCATTCCCGCACTGCGTAAAGAGTGGATTCTGAATCGC
>CBFHUY010000067.1:0-9551 GCA_965658885.1 Hydrogenovibrio sp. | reverse complement strand
AAATATTTTTGCGTTTAAGCAGGAGAAAAAAGATGAATACCAGAAAAAATGTCATTTTATTGGCGGTGCTACTTATGTGGAGCGCAGTCAGTTATGCCGATAGAATTAAAGATATCGCCAATGTTTCCGGCGTACGCGTTAACCAACTCATTGGTTACGGTCTTGTGGTTGGTTTAAATGGAACCGGTGATAAAACCACCTATGCAGATCAAAGCTTATTAAGTATGTTGAATAAGTTTGGGATTAATTTGCCACCTGGAACCAAAACCAACTCTAAAAATGTGGCCGCTGTTGCGGTACATGCCGATTTACCCGCTTTTGCAAAATCCGGACAACGCTTAGACGTGACGGTTTCCTCTCTTGGGAATGCGAAAAGTCTAAGAGGGGGAACCTTATTGTTGACGCCGCTAAAAGGGGTGGATGGCAATGTTTATGCACTGGCACAAGGCAGCTTAATTGTGGGCGGACTGGATGCCACAGGTTCAGATGGTTCTCGAATTACCATCAATGTTCCCAGTGTCGGTCGAGTTCCTGGTGGCGGTATTGTTGAAAGAACTGTTAATACTGGATTTGATCTGGGGAATACCATCACTTTGAATATCAAAAATGCAGACTTCACCACGGCAACAAATCTAGTGAATGCGATTAATAATAAACTCGGTAAAGGTACTGCCTATGCACTGGATGCAGAGTCGGTTGAGGTTATGGCTCCAAGAATGCCGGACCAAAGAGTGGCATTTCTTTCGATTATTGAAAATATCGAATTAGAATCCGGTGTCGATTCGGCTAAAGTGATCGTGAACTCTCGTACCGGAACCGTGGTGATTGGTCAGCATGTTACCGTTAGTGCAGCAGCCGTGACACACGGAAACTTAATTGTAAAGGTGACTGAGCGTTCAGCCGTCTCTCAACCCAATCCAATGGCAGGGGGGGATACCGCTTTGACGGAAGAATCCGATATCTCGATTGAAGAAAAAGGTAATGGACGTATGTTTAAGTTTCCGAAAGGCGTGTCTTTGGATGATATTGTTCAAGCCGTGAATAAAGTGGGTGCCGCGCCAGGCGACTTGGTCGCTATTCTCGAAGCATTAAAACGTTCTGGTGCGTTACGTGCCGATCTAATGGTTATTTAGAGGACAAGAAAATGTCGAGCCTTGACTTACAAACGCCAAAACTTGAAGCCTATCAACAGATTTATGGTAGTGGTAGTGCCTTTAGTGATTTAAAGAAAACGGCGCGTGAAGATCAGCAAGCCGCTTTGCGTCCAGTTGCTGAGCAATTTGAGGCCATGTTTTTAAATCAAATTTTAAAACAAGCGCGTCAAGTTAAATTTGATGACGGTTTTATGGACGGTGAAGGCACCGAGTTTTATAAAGACTGGTATGACAAACAGCTATCACAAGGTTTGGCCACTAAAGGTTCTTTAGGTTTGGCCGATAAAATTGTAGAGCAGCTGTCTCAAAAGTTGCCAACGATGACTGCCGAGCAGTATCATGAGCAATTAATGAATAAAAATAAGCAACAAACAGAGCTTGAAAAATCGCCTGTAAAACAACATACAACAGCAGAGCGTTTAGCTTTAAGAGCAATCCAATAAAATGATTGGAATGACTAGATCAGAAAAAGGAGCCTGCTATGGCTGACATGTTAACGATTGGAACCAATGCAACCAACACCTTTAAACGTGCGCTGGATGTAACAAGTCATAACGTCGCTAATATCGGGACGGAAGGCTATAATCGTCAGAGAGCTGAAATTCTAAGCGATTCACCAGGCAAAGCCAGTGTTGGATTCAATGGAGGCGGTTCAAGAATTGGTACGGTTCAAAGAATGTATGCCGATTTTATTCAGTCTCAGCTTGTCGATGCCAATAGTCAAAAAAGCCGTTATAACGAACAATTGAGCGTTGCCAAACAGCTTGAAGGAGTGGTTGCGGGTAACGATGCCGGTATTCAAGACTTTATGCAACGCTTGTTTGATTCATTCCATAATTTATCCAATAACCCAACGTCTTCAACCGCTCGACAACAGGTTATTAGTGAATCAGGTAATATGGAAAGCATGCTCTCCAATATGAGTAGTGTCTTGGCCGAAACCCAGGTTCAAACCAATGCTCAAGTTGAAAACATAGTGCAGCAGGTTAATGAAAAACTAACATCAATACAAGCCATTAACAAAGAGGTTGCCAACTCTACAAATTATGGCGGACAGCCCCCAAATGACTTGTTGGATCAAAGAGATGAAGCCATTAAACAGTTTAGTGGGTTAATGGATATTAAAACCTTTAAACAGCCAGATGGCCGAATTGAAATCTATACCGCAGATGGTCGTTACCCATTATTAAATGATAATGTTAGAACCAACTTGTCAGCTTCCTTTACCGAATATAAGAATGAGCAAAGGATGGAGGTTTATATTGACTTGAGTGGCAAGCAAAAAATGATTTCTGACAGTGTGCAGGGTGGTCAACTAGGTGGTTTGTTAGACTTCCGTAAAAATATGCTAGATAAATCTATGAATGAGTTGGGGGTTGCCCTCAATGGCTTGGTTGCATCAGTCAACTGGCAACATTATCAAGGTTATGACTTGAATGGTGATCCAGGGCAGGACTTTTATCAGCCTTTATCAATGACCGCTAATGAAAGGGTGACCAATACGGGGACAGAAGATGGTTCCAATATTAAAGTGAGCTTTAATCCGCTTTATAACCCAAGCGCCCCTGTACAAGGAACCAATCCGCCATTTGATCCCGCCGCAGTCGCGCCAGCAGCGAATGCGCAACCTGCGACCTATGGTGATAAGCAAACCAATTTCCAAACGGCGATGGCAGAGATTGGCAACTTTAAAGCTCGAGAATATGAGTTAACCTATTCGTCTGCTTCAAGTGGTTATGAAGTTCGGGATTATCAAACGGGTTCAGTTATTAATGATGCAGCTGGTAACCCTCTGCTTATACCAGATAATGGGGTTTTAAATGTTGATGGCTTACAGTTTGATGTTTCCTCTGCATTGGCTGCTACAGATGGTGACCAATTTATTGTTAAACCGCATCAGGAAATATTAAATAATTTTAATACGATTTTGGCTGCGCCTGAAAAGCTAGCGAGTAGAGGGCAATCCTCTCAAGATACCAATAATGATGGGGTTTTGACCGATGAAGTCCCGGCTGCCGCGGCTTATGGGGATAATGTGAATATGGCCAATATCGCGAGCTTGCAGTCTAAAAAAATCTTATACTCTGACCAAAACGGCAATCCATCGGAAACCATTTTGGGAGGCTATTCAAAAATGGCAACCAATGTCGGGATGTATGTGAGCGGGACGAAAATCCAACTAACGGCACAAGAAAATGTATTTAATCAGGTGAATGACAGACGGGAAGCTTATTCTGGGGTAAACTTAGATGAAGAAGCGGCAAATTTATTAAGATTTCAGCAGGCTTATCAAGCATCTGCCCAAATTATTCAGACATCACAATCTTTATTCCAAAGTTTGTTAGGTGCCGTTAGGTTATAAGGCATAGAGGGTATATATCATGAGAGTTTCAAGCAATCAGTCACAGTTTCAAAGCTTTAATGCAATCAACAAGCATCAACAGGCTATTATGGATGTGCAAGAAAAGCTGTCAACTGGAAAGCGCGTTAACCGCCCTGGGGATGATCCGATCGCAACGAATCAAATTCATTCTCTTAATAAATCCATTAATACACTGACACAGTATGAAAAAAATGGACAGTTTGCTAAGTCACAGCTTGTTCAAGAAGAAACGGCCATTTCCGGCACTATAGATGGGGTTCAGCGTGCGCGTGAGCTTGCTATCCTCATGAAAAACGATACCTATGGTGCGGATGATCGAAAAGCAACGGCATTGGAAATTGGCCAAATTATTGAACAAGTTAAAAATACCATGAATTATACCAATTCTGAAGGTGAGAAGTTATTTGCGGGTAACAGCGTTAATGCGGCTGAGGCGTTTGTTCCTGACCCGAATAATCCTGGGTATTATGCCTATATTGGTAGTGCAAATGCCCCCGCAGCCGTTGCCGATCCCCAAGCAAATTTTGGCGCACGGTTTGTGCAAATTGGGTTTGATGCCAATAACCAGCTAGATGCTGGGGACTTGGGTGATTCCAGTCGTGTCAGAATTACCGATAATGGAGATCGAGTGTTTCAAGTGCCAGGTGCGACGACACAGTTTGTTGACGATCCAGCTGGTGCGCCTCCTGTTGCTTTGGCACCGCAGCCAGATGCGAACATTCTCAATATCTTGGTTGAGTTTCAAAAAACATTGCAAGCAGGCAAAGCTCCAGCCGATAATTTGGTGACGGATATGGACAAGTCACTAACGCAACTTTCTGATATTCGTGCAGAGATTGGCGGACGTCAAAATCGTATTGATGCGCAGTATGATGCCGGTCAGACGTTTAAACTCAGCCTTGAAGAGCGCAAAATGAATATTGAACAGATGGACTTGGTTCAAGGGATTTCAACCCTAACACAGCATCAGAATGCATTACAAATTGCACAACAAATCTTTTCAAAGGTTCAAAACTCATCGTTATTTAATTTCATACAATAACCTTGCCATTTATCTTAGGGGGCTTTGGCCTCTAAGTTGCTTTAGTCGAAACAACCAACCGTTTTTTGACAGGAGCAAGTGTGTCTTTTTACAAAACAACTTTTTATGTGGTATCTGCCGCATTGATTTTGATGGCGGTTAACAGTGTCGCTATGACGGAGGTGCAGCGCTGGGTAACGCATATTTCAGCCAGCTATTACCAGTCACAAACTACGACAGAAAAACCCAATAGGGCGCAATTGGTTCAAGCACCAAGGATGGTACAAGTCGGGTCTAGTCGACAACCAGGAATCCAACAAAAACACAATGAATCCCAGCCGATCAAACAGATTCCAAAGCGATCAACGGCACCAAAAGTTTCAAACGAACGTTTAAATATTGTTAAGTCACATGTCAAAACGGCGGTTTATTCACCATCACCGTCTCCTCAAAAAACGGTGCCATTAACATTATCAATTCGTCAGCAACCTTATAAAACAACAACGACATCTTCTAAAAATGACATTGAAGATAATGCTGTTCCAGCGGCGTTGCCTGAATTGGTTTTATATCCAGACGAAATCGTCATTGCATTTCCGAAAAAAGTAGCCTCAACAGAGAATATTCAAAAAGTGGTTAGTCGGGTATTATTGTCGAACGCGCCACTCGCTGAAGCGAATTTACTAAAAACGCAGCCCATTGATTTAAAACAGCGTCCCTATTTTTATCGTCGGGTCTTGGATCAAAATCAATTACCGGTTCGTTATCCGATGCAAGCCTTTAAGTATGCCGATTATCTAATGGAACACCATGTTGAAGAACATCAAGATGAAGCAGGCAAGTTTATTACATTGCATATTCCGCTCGTTGAATATGGCATTACAGGTCCTGCTAAAAATTACCAGGCCTGGGTAGAAAACTATGCAAAAGAGTACAAAATCCCACCGTCTTTGGTGTATGCCGTTATGGAAACCGAGAGTGCATTTAACCCCAATGCCGTCAGCCGCTCCAATGCGATTGGTCTGATGCAGCTAAAAGCCGATGCAGCGGGTAAAGATGTTTATCATTACGTCGATGCAAAACCGGGCCAACCCAGCTTGTCCGAGTTGTTTGATTCAAAAAGTAATATTCGTATGGGAACCGCGTATCTTGGGCTGCTTAAACACGATTATTTAGCGGATATTAAAGATGATCGTATTAAGCAAATGGTGACCATTTCATCTTATAACGGTGGCTTAAGCACGGTTCTTGAATTATTTGGCAAAACCCCTAAAACGGCAACGCAACAATTGAATCGTATGAGTCCAAAGCAAGTTTATCGGAAGTTACGATTTGAACATCAGTCAGATGAGACTCGGCGCTATTTAGAAAAGGTATTAAAGGCGGAAACAAAATATCGTGATTTACTAAAGGCGGCTTCAGCCGCTTAATAGGTCATGGGTTTTGGTCAATGAGCGCTTGAATTCGTTGAAAGGTCGTTTTAGGGGCTTGTTGATGCAATGCGTTTAAAGACGCAACCAAACTGCGGGTATCATCTAATGCATTATGCTCATGAACCTCTAGTGCTAAATTAAACTGCTGAAAAAGCTCGCCACTGCTGACGTTTGTATTGACGCCAAACGGCTCAAAGACTTTAATTAGGTCGTAAGATTGAATCCAGTCAGGACTGAGTTGATTGAGCGTAGCCGTTTCTTGTAAAACATGCAGGTCATTGCCCCAACTTGCCATTGCAATTTGACCGTTTTCAGTAAAGCTGGCTAGCTGTTGAAAAAAGTCTTTTGGCGCGAGGCCATTATCAACATCCGTTTGTGAAATACCGGTAAGGTCTTGAATATAGTCAGACAACTTCGGATTTTTGTTGGGTTTTATAAAATGGTTCAAACCGGTTTCAACCGATAAACCCTGCTCGGTGATTTGAATGCAAGAAGCTGAAAACTGAATCAGTTCACGCGCTTCCCAAGGTAATCCCCAACCACGATGCTGAGAACCCTCCCAGGCTGTAAATTCGGTATCGTAAATAATTAATCGCATAATAAGCGCATTATAAAGCTCAGTTTCCATTTAATTTTCAACACTATACCCGATTCAGTCGTGGTTTGAGTTAAAAAAGCGGCTTTTTATGGGTTATGAAATTAGGATTTTGGCCGATTAAATAATATAAGTTACGCAGTGTAAAGGCGTTTCAATCAGTGGTATGATTATTCCACAATTTTAAAGACATCATTAGGCGCCGGAGTTAGTGCAAGACTTTTTAGTCGATAAAGGAAGCTATGTTTAATAATAAATCCATACTCATTGCCGGTGGCACAAGCTTTTTTGTTGAAGACTCCTTAGCGATGGCAGAAGAATGTGTAGCATGTTAGCTTTTTTTTATCTCGGCTTGAATCGCCTCCAGAAGGCCTGAAAATATGATTCCATATGGTAAACAACTCATTAGTGCCGCAGATATTGAAGCTGTAACGGATGTCTTGCAATCGGATTATCTAACTCAAGGTGCACAAGTCCCCGCGTTTGAAAATGCCATCGCACAGCAATGTGATGCTCAGTTTGCGGTTGCCGTCAATAGTGCAACTTCGGCATTACATATTGCTTGTTTGGCCTTGGGCTTGAAGCAAGGCGATTGGGTTTGGACATCGCCGAACACCTTTGTAGCAACGGCTAATTGCGCGCGATATTGTGGTGCTGAGGTGGATTTTGTTGATATCGACCCGCAAACTTATAACCTATCGGTAGATGCCTTAACAGAAAAATTGGTTCTTGCAGAGACGACTGGCAAATTGCCAAAAATTGTCATTCCCGTGCATTTTGCTGGGCAACCGTGCGATATGAAAGCGATTCATGCTTTGTCGCAGCGTTATGGGTTTGCCATTATTGAAGATGCGGCTCATGCGATTGGCGCACAGTATCAAGACCAAGCTGTTGGCAATTGTCAATATTCCGATATTACTGTTTTCAGCTTTCACCCCGTCAAGATTATTACCACGGCTGAAGGGGGCGTTGCCACCACAAATCAACCAGGCCTGGCTGAAAAAATGCAGTTATTCCGTAGTCATGGTGTGACCAGAGAGCCGCATCTCATGCAAGACTGCCCCAGTGTGGATGAAGAAAGGGGCGCTTGGTTTTATCAACAGGTTGATTTAGGGTTTAATTATCGCATGACTGAGTTACAGGCCGCGTTAGGACTCAGTCAATTAACCCGATTAGATGCCTTTATTGAAAAGCGTCATCAATTAGCACAAACCTATCATCAAGCACTTAAGGGTTGTCCATTGATTTTGCCTTTTCAAGCTGAGGGGAATCGCTCTTCTTATCATTTATTCCCTATTCAAGTAATGTCTGAAAGCATTTCCCGTCATCAATTGTTTGATCGTTTAAGAGCAAACGGCTTAGGTGTCAATGTGCATTATATTCCCGTACACACCCAACCCTATTACCAACAGCAAGGGTTTCGAGTCGGTGATTTTCCGGTTGCCGAGGCCTATTATCAAAAAGCAATCAGTATTCCACTTCATCAAGGCATGACAATTGCTGATCAGACCACGGTTATTGAAGCTATCAAAGAGAGTTTAATATGAAAATTTGTGTCATCCCAGCACGTGGGGGAAGTAAGCGCATTCCAAGAAAAAATATTCGTTCCTTTTTAGGAAAACCCGTTATTGCCTATCCAATTGAAGCTGCCATTGCTTCCAGCTTATTTGATGCGGTCGTGGTTTCTACTAACGACTCCGAAATTGCTGATATTGCCAAACAATACGGCGCAGAGGTGCCGTTTATGCGTCCAGAGGCGCTGTCGGACGACCACACTGCCACAGCACCCGTCCTAATCCACGCGATTGAGTGGTATGAAAGCCAAGGCCATACGGTTGAAGAAATGACCTGTCTATATCCATCGACGCCATTTTTAAATCCAGATTTATTGCAAGATGGTTATCGCGTTTGGAAGGAAGCAGAGTCGCCTTATTGCTTTGCCGTCAGTGAGTTTCATTCCGCACCTCAACGGGCGTTAAAACTCAGTGAGCAAGGACGCGCGGTGAGTTTATATCCTGAGTTTCAACAAACTCGTACTCAGGATCTTCCACCCACTTTTTTTGATGCCGGCATGTTCTATTTCTGTGACGCGCAAATTTATAAAAGTGGTGTGTCAATGCATTCAGATTCAGCCGTGCCATTTGTATTGCCGAGACATTTGGCTCATGATATTGATACCCTTGAAGATTGGGACTTCGCTGAAAAGTTTTATAAATTTTTGCATACGCAATAAGCATTTTCTGAGCACCTTAGTCACGTAAGTAAATGCAAAGGACACTGGAACAAAACACTATGATTGCACAAAAATATCAAGCATTATTAACCGAGATGCAGCAACAGAATGTCTTATATCGCCCATCGACATTTTGGGCAGAAGCTTCACTGGAACTGGTAAAAGAATTTGAAGCCCAGGGTATTGAAAATTTTCGACAGTTAACGGCATCATTATTATTTTTTGTGCCGACTTACGGTTTACCGGGTAATGCCTTGTCGGCAGAGATTGTGCAACAGCTTGACGCCGCTCTAGAGCAGGTGAATGCTTCTGAAAAACAGCATGATATAGTGAATCAATTCACGTCAGGTTATGTGACAGCCTTAGCCGATTATCGAGTATTTATGGCAGCGAATGGCGCCCAATCATCAACCGATGGAAAAGTAGATTTACGTCGTTTTTCAGAAAGCCAAGTAGGGAATCCGGTTGAGCAGTTTGAATTTGACGGTCATTTTTACAGCCGCTCGGCGTTGAATTATTTGTTAGGGCTGTCATTTTTACAGCAATATGTACCATTGAACCAGATAAATACAGTGCTGGAAATTGGCGGCGGCTTTGGCACACTGGGTGAAATTGTATTAAAAACCTTTAAAAATGCTCAGTATATTGATGTGGATATTCCACCAACCTCAATGGCCTCAGAATACTATTTGCAGCAAGTGTTTGGTGCAGATCAAGTCAGTACCTATGCTG
>CBFHUY010000066.1:0-9917 GCA_965658885.1 Hydrogenovibrio sp. | reverse complement strand
CGGCAATACGATCTTCTAAAGGCGGATGTGAGCGGAATAAATCGCCAAAACTTGATTTTTTCGCTGAGATCCCAAACGCGGCCATTTGATCGGGTAGTTCACCCGGCTGCATCGTTTGCAAGCGTTGTAAGGCCGCAATCATATTTTCTCTACCGGCCAAATAAGCCCCGCCATTATCGGCATGAAATTCACGACGGCGCGAGAACCACATCGCAACGATACTGGCCAAAATACCAAATAGAATTTGTGCCACAATATCAACGATGATAAACGTCCAACTATGTCCTTCTTCTTCATTTTTAAGCACAACACGATCCACAACGTAAGCAACAATTTTCGCAAAGAAAATCACAAACGTATTCAAGACCCCTTGTAACAAAGCCATGGTCACCATATCCCCATTCGCAACGTGCGCCACTTCATGCGCCAATACCGCTTCGACTTCATTTTGACGCATACTACGCAACAAACCGGTCGACACTGCAACCAATGACGAATTTTTGGTCATCCCTGTTGCAAACGCATTGGGCTCTGGTGAATCGTAAATAGCCACTTCCGGCATTTTAATACCCGCCTTTTCAGATTGACGACTCACCGTATCCATCAACCACTGTTCGTCAGCATTTCTTGGCTGAGTAATCACCTGAGCGCCGACTGACATTTTTGCCATCCATTTCGACATCGCCAAAGACACAAAAGACCCTGCAAAGCCAAATATCGCGGCAAAGGCAAATAAATTACCTAAATCGAGATTGGTGCCCTGCATATAATTGCCGACCCCTAACAAATTCATCATCAGCATGGCCACTGCCAATACTGCAATGTTTGTTAACAAGAATAAACCGATACGTTTCATTGACTTAACTCTCCATTGAATTATTTTTAAACCTTGTTATTACAATAACAATTGTTAATAAGTAATATAAGGTTTTTCTATAGACTTTCAAGTCTTTTTTTGAATTATCATTCACGCACATAAAACAACCCCATAGAACAACCAGGCCTGGTTGTTCTAGTATGCTGATCATTTTTAACTGCCTTTTAATTTTGTCTTTAACAATTCGTTCACTTGTGCGGGATTCGCCTGCCCTTTTGAAGCCTTCATCACTTGACCGACAAAAAAGCCAAACATTTTTTCTTGACCGTTTTGATAGGCGGCCACTTGATCTGAATGATTGGCGATCACGTCATCAACTAAAGCTTCAATCGCGGCTACATCGGTAATTTGTTGCAAGCCTTTTTCCGCAATAATGGTATCGGCATCCCCTTCACCTGACCAAATCGCATCAAACACCTGTTTGGCCATTTTGCCTGAAATAGTGCCATCCTGAATACGATTAATTAACCCAGCCAACTGGGCAGCCGTCACTGGAGACGCATCAATCGTTAAGTCATGCTGATTAAGTGATTTTGAAAGCTCGCCCATCACCCAATTCGCTGAGATTTTTGGAACCTTTGTTAAGGCCACAACCGCCTCAAAATAATCAGCAGTTGCCCGTGAACCTGCTAAAAATGCGGCATCATATTCTGACAATTCAAATTCAGCAATAAAGCGCGCCCTTTTGGCATCGGGCAACTCCGGCATATCTGCTTGAATCGCATCGATGTCCGCTTGAGTTACAACGATCGGTAATAAGTCTGGGCAAGGAAAGTAGCGGTAATCGTTTGCCTCTTCTTTTTCTCGCATTGAACGGGTTTCATTTTTATCAGCATCATATAACCGGGTTTCTTGAACCACCTTGCCACCGGACTCCAAAATTTCGATCTGACGGTCAATTTCAATTTCAATGGCCTGCTCAATAAACTTAAATGAGTTGATGTTTTTCAACTCCGCTCGAGTTCCAAAAGGCGTACCCGGCTTATGAATAGACACATTGGAATCCACTCGGAAAGAGCCTTCCTGCATATTGCCATCACAAATACCCAAATATTGCACCAATTCGTGCACTTTTTTAGCATAAGCCACCGCTTCTTTAGCAGAACGCATATCCGGTTCAGACACAATTTCTAATAATGGGGTTCCAGCTCGATTTAAATCGATGCCCGTTTGCCCGAGAAAAGCATCATGCAAGGATTTACCGGCGTCTTCCTCCAAATGGGCGCGCGTCACACCAATTTTCTTGGTGTCACCATCGACCTCAATTTCAACCACGCCCCCTTTATCGACAATCGGAAAACTGAATTGCGATGTCTGATAACCTTTCGGCAAGTCTGGATAAAAATAGTTTTTACGGTCAAAAATTGAACGTCGACCAATTTCAGCTCCGATGGCTAAACCAAATTGGATGGCCTTTGGAATCACGGCCTTATTGAGCACTGGCAATTGCCCTGGCATGCCCAAATCCAATAAGTTGGCTTGTGTATTTGGCTCTGCACCATAGGCAATTGGCGAGCCTGAAAAAATCTTCGTCTTTGTGGTTAATTGAGCATGAATCTCTAACCCGATCACAACTTCCCAAGTCATATTATTCCTGTCTCCGTTATTCATAGGTTGCTGGCATCTGACAATGCCACTCGGTCACTTGCTGATACTGATGCGCAATATTCAACAAAGCAGCCTCGCTGTGGTAGGGACCAATCAAGTGCAACCCGACAGGACGACCTTCAGAAAAACCTGCCGGCACAGACATAGCAGGCAACCCAGCTAAGTTGACAGGAATGGTATATAAATCTGCCAAATACATACTGACAGGATCATCTGACTTTTCACCAATATTAAAAGCGGGGGTTGGGGCAACGGGCCCCATAATCACATCACAGCTTTCAAACGCTTTTGTGAAGTCATCTCGAACCATACGACGTAATTTTTGTGCCTTGAGATAATAGGCATCATAATACCCAGCTGATAACACATAAGCACCAACCATTATCCGGCGTTTGACTTCTGCGCCCAATCCTTCTGAACGAGACCGGTGATAAAGGTCTTCTAAGTCTTGTGGATTGTCACAACGATACCCATAACGAACCCCATCAAATCGTGATAAATTGGAAGAGGCTTCGGCAGGTGCTAACACATAATAAGCGGGAACCGCCAAATCCTTATTTGGTAAACTGACCGGAATTAATTCTGCGCCTAAAGCTTCATACGCCGCCAAAGCATCGCGCACAACCTTCTCAACACCCGCATCCAAACCGGACTCAAAATATTCAGCAGGCACACCAATTTTCAAACCTTTTACAGATTGGCCTAATTGCTGTGAAAAATCGGGGGCATCCTGCTCCAAGCAGGTCGAATCCCGCTCATCAAATCCTGCCATCACTTGCAGTAACCAAGCCGCTTCTTCTGCTGATCGCGTCATGGCTCCGCCTTGATCAAAACTGGAAGCATAGGCAATCATGCCATAGCGAGAAACGGTACCATAAGTCGGTTTAATACCGGTAATACCGCAGAAAGAAGCTGGTTGGCGAATGGAGCCCCCCGTATCTGAACCAGTCGCCAAAGGGGCTAACCCAGCTGCGATCACTGCTGCGGCTCCGCCAGAAGAACCGCCAGGAACCGCTTGATGATCCCAAGGGTTTAAGGTTGCACCGTAATAGCTGCTTTCAGAAGAAGACCCCATTGCGAACTCATCCATATTGGTTTTGCCTAAAATCGGCATCGCTAATTCACGGGTCACCTCAACCACTTTCGCATCATAAGGAGAAATAAAATTGTCCAGCATCTTAGAGCCACAGGTGGTTTTAACCCCCAAACTGCAAAAAATGTCCTTATGTGCAATCGGAATACCAGTCAAGGCATGGCCTTTTCCGGCATCCAATAAAGCATCGGCCTGCTTTGCCATCTCTAATGCCAATTCGGGGGTTACCGTCACATAGGCATTTAAAGCTGGATCATATTGGCTGATTCGATTTAAATAATGTTGCGTCAAATCCACACTGGTGATTTCACGCCTTTGGAGCTTTTCGCTCATTTCTTTTACTGATAACGTATGCATTTAATAAAGTCTCTTTAAGCTTAATCAATCACTTGGGGAACAAGGTAGAGTCCGTTTTCTGCAGCGGGTGCGATGGATTGATAGGCTTCACGATGATTGGTTTCGGTCACTTGGTCTTCTCTTAATCGCTGTACCTGATCGAGTGGATGCGCCATGGGCTCAATACCATCGGTATTGATTGCTTGCATTTGCTGAAAAATCGCCAATACATTGGACAATTTCTCCGTTAGCTGCTCACTTTCAGCGGCATCCACTGAAAGTCCAGCCAAACGGGCTATTGCATCCACTTGGTTTTTATCTAAAGACACTATTTTTCTCCGAATTTAACTGTTTAAAAATTTTTAACAAAAGACGTTTAGTAAGCAAGCTGCCAATGACGAGCCTCACCTTCCGAGTTTATAAGTACTGAGCGACAATTCTTAGTTTTCATCATTGGTATCGCCGCTTATTTTGGAATTTCAAAAACCTTAGCAACGCCTCGTCCTCGGCTGTCTGAGGCGGCCTGTAAAAAACCATACTGTTGCGTAATTAACTGCACATCACCCAAGTAAGAACTCCGCTTCAGTTGATACCCCATAATGGCCAAAGCATCTTTGGTTGTCGCTTCAAGTTCTGGATGGTATTGAATCAAGTTTTTTGGCCATAATTGGTGGTGAACCCGCGTTGCGTCAACCGCCTGTTGTGGCGTCATATCTCGTTCCACAACATTCACCAACGTTTGAAACACCGAGGTGATTATCGAACTACCGCCTGGCGTTCCCACCACAATTTCAACCTGCTGATCTTTCAACACAATGGTGGGCGACATAGAAGATAACATCCGTTTTTCGGGTGCAATTTCATTCGCTTTGCCACCGATGACGCCAAAGGCATTGGGTACACCGGGCTTAGTGCTAAAATCATCCATCTCATTATTCATCAAAAAGCCGGCACCGGTTACCACAACGCCATTTCCAAACGGCATATTCAAGGTATAGGTATTAGAGACGGCATTACCCTCGCCGTCTATAATTGAAAAATGCGTGGTATCATGAGACTCTGACAGGCCTGGGCGAATTTCTTCCGTTGCTGAAATCGTTTCAAAACTCACGGATTCAACTCTTTTTAAGCTATAAGCGTCCGATGTGAGAATGGAGACCGGTACTTTAACAAAATCTGGGTCGCCAAGATACTCTGCGCGATCCGCATAGACTCTTTTTGATAATTCGGCATAAAAATGCGCTCGAATTGCTGCTTCCGGAAAGTCGGCCTTTTCTCCATTAATCACGGCCTCCTGAAAATCATTCTGTAAAATCTGACTCATTTTTAATAGTTGAACCAAAGCGACACCACCGGAACTCGGAGGTGGTGCAGAAATGACCTGGCGACCACGCCAAGTTGCAACAATGGGTTGACGCCATTTCGCTTCATAACGAGTCAAATCCTGTTTGGAAATAAGACCATTATGCGCTTGCATTTCTGCCAAAATCAACTCAGCCGTTTTACCGAAATAAAAATCAAAAGGGCCTGTTTTTGCAATCCGCTTCAAGGTCTCAGCCAACTCTGTTTGAATCAATAACTCGCCGGATTTAAGCCCGCCAAAATAGCTTTTAAAATTCAGTGGTTGATCCGATTTTTGCGATAAATAAGATTGATACCAATTGGCTTTTTTCACCAAAGCATCAGGAATTTTAAAGCCTTTTTCAGCCAGTTTGATCGCAGGGCTGAGTAAGTCACCCCAGGGTAAGCGACCAAATTTCTGATGCGCTTGCCACATTCCCATAACGGTTCCAGGAACACCTGATGCCTGATAACCAATAAGGGATTTGTACGGAACGGGTTGTTTTTGTGCATCCAGATATAAATCTCGATGAGCTTTTTGTGGCGCTTTTTCACGATAGTCCAAAAAATAAGGCAGCGATTTATCCACAAGCGTCATAAAGCCGCCGCCACCCAAGTTGCCAGCTTCAGGGTAGGTGACAGCTAATACAAAAGCCGCCGCGACGGCAGCGTCTACTGCGTGACCACCGGAAGCCAAAACTTGTTGAGCGACTTCTGCACTAAACCGATCTGGCATCGCCACCGCAGCTTCCTTATTCGCAGCTTGCACACAAGTAAACTGACTTGCCATCAAGATCATAAAAGCAACATAGATTATGCGCATCGCCACTCCTTATCTATCAATATAGTCAAATTCGCCCAGGCCTGGTCAATTTTGCGTTCACTTGGCACCGAGATTAAACCCTGGCTTATTCGCTTCGATCAGTGACCTCAACCAAGTGATAACCAAATTGGGTTTTGATTGGCCCTTCCAATGATCCCACATCAGCTGAAAAACAGACTTTATCAAATTCGGGTACCATCATCCCCGGTCCAAACTGGCCTAACTCTCCGCCGTTTGCGCCAGATGGACATTGTGAATGATCCTTTGCAACCTGTGCAAACTCTTCACCCGCTTCAATTTGTTCTTTTAATGCCAAGGCTTCCTCTTCCGTGGCAACTAAAATATGTCTTGCGCTTGCTAATGCCATATTGCTTTCCTTTATTTATTTTGCCATTCAATGACAGTCACTTTTCAATCAAATTTATATTGAGTTCGCATATAATACCCGAATATGAAAAATGAATCATCCACTTCAAACCCAACAGCCTTTGCCAGCATTCCAATGCGTTCCGTTGGCCCCTTAAAACTCATTGGTGATGTTGAAGACGACCATATCCTGGTTCCGTTAGCAACCTATGAAACCCCTTTGTGGCCTTCTGTGGATCGAGGTGCCCGCGTGACGCACCATGCTGGCGGCATTCGTGTGACCGTTATCGATGAACGCATGACACGCTCAATTCTGTTGGAAGCACCCAATGCTCATATTGCGCATCAAAAATGCCAACAACTTAAAGCAAGCCAAGCACAATTACAGCAAGTTGTCTCTCAATCAAGCCACTATGCCAGATTACTGGACATTCATAGCCAGATAGTTGGAAAATTATTGTATCTTAGACTTGAATTTAATACAGGCGATGCCTCGGGGCACAATATGGTTACCAATGCGGCCGACCAGTTGATCCCTTGGATTTTGCAGCAACACCCCGAATTAACCTATGTTTCCATTTCGGGTAACTACTGTACCGATAAAAAAGTGTCCGCTGTCAATGGCATTTTGGGACGCGGCAAGAATATTGTTTGCGAAACCACCCTTCCCCGCAAACTGGTAAAACGCTTCCTCAAAACAACACCCGAAGCGATCATTGACCTACATATTAAGAAAGACCTGCTCGGCAGCATTATTTCTGGTGGTCTTAGAACGGCCAACGCCCATGTCGCTAATATGCTATTAGCATTTTACTTAGCAACCGGTCAAGATGCGGCCAATATCGTTGAAGGCTCCCAAGCCATTAACCATATTGAACTCACCTCTGATGGAGACCTGTATTTTTCAACAACCTTACCGAATTTAATCGTGGGTACGGTTGGCAATGGAAAAGGACTTGATTTTGTATTGAATAACCTCCAACAACTCAATTGTGCACAAGCCTCTGCCAGGCCTGGTGAAAATGCGCGTCGCCTAGCCTGTATTGCTGGCGCCACGGCGCTTTGCGGTGAGTTATCGCTGCTAGCTGCTCAAACCAATCCAGGTGAGCTCATGAATGCCCATCTTCGCCTTGAGCGACAAAACCATTCTGTCTAGAACATGAGTCACGCCCCGATCACACAACGCAAACAGGATCATATTGACTGGATTCTTAAGGACGACCTCATTGAACGCAATCAATCTGGTTTTGATAAAATTAAACTGACGCATCGTGCCTTGCCTGAATGTGATTTTGCCAAAATTGATAGTCAAACAGCATTTTTAACAAAGCAGCTCGCTTTCCCCATGCTCATTTCCTCGATGACTGGTGGTGCCACCCAACAATTAGCACAAGTCAATCGCCACCTAGCGGAAGCCGCTGAAGCTAGCCAAGTCGCGATGGCGGTCGGATCACAGCGTACGCTAATTGAAAACAAGGAAGCACTCGACAGCTTCCAATTAAGACGTTATGCGCCAAACATTCCGTTAATCGCGAATATGGGTGCCGTTCAACTCAATTACGGCTTTGGTTTTGATCAAGCAAAACGCATGATTGATACCTTAGAAGCCGATGCTCTTTTCCTTCATCTAAACCCATTACAAGAAGTGATTCAGCCTGAGGGAGACACTAACTTTGCGAGACTAATCGATAAAATTGCGCAGCTCGTCAGCGATCTATCGGTTCCTGTCATTTTAAAGGAAGTGGGATGTGGACTATCAACAGCCGATATTCAGCTAGGCTTAAATGCCGGCATCAAATGGTTTGATTTAGCAGGGCGCGGCGGCACCTCTTGGAGCAGAATCGAAGCCAATAGAAGCGCTTCTACTTCAGAAAAAACACTCGGTGTCCTTTTTCAAGACTGGGGATTAACCACGCCTGAAGCACTAAAGGCAGCACGCCCGTTCCAAGATCAGGCAAACTTTATTGCCAGCGGCGGCATTCGCAATGGCATCGATATGGTGAAATCGGTTATAATAGGCGGCCAAATTTGTGGCTTAGCTGCCCCTTTATTAAAACCCGCCCTAGAATCTTCGGCGGCAACCTATGAGAAAATACAACAATTACATCAAGAATTCCGAACAGCGCAATTCTTACTTGGCGCGCCAACTTTGGCGGATTTATTTTTAAACGATACGCTGATCGTATCGTAACAGAAGACTGTTTTATTAGATGAAAGTGGGAATCGACTTAATTCATTTTGCAACCTCCAATTACTATTTGGACCTGGAAACCTACGCGCAAGAAAAAGGCACTGACCCTAATAAATACTTAATCGGTATCGGTCAAGAAAAGATGTCTATCGCCCCTCCAGATGAAGACATTGTGACTTTATCAGCAAAAGCGGCAGCGCCTATTCTTGATAAAATTGATAAAAACACCATTACAGCCGTCTTATTTGCAACTGAATCTGGCGTTGATCAATCAAAATCAGCTGGCGCCTTCTTACATGGACTACTTGATCTCCCAAATCGTTGTCGTGTTGTTGAATTTAAACATGCTTGTTATGCTGGAACTGCCGCATTACAAATGGCAACAACCATGGTGAGAGCCAATCACAATGAGACCATCTTAGTTATTGCTGCAGATATCGCTAAATAGGATATTGATTCTTCTGGAGAAGCAACACAAGGTTGCGGTGCGGTTGCGATGCTTGTAACGGAGGATCCTAGAATATTAGCGATTGAGCCGGGTTCGGGTTACTACACAGAAGACGTAATGGACTTCTGGAGACCCAACCATCGAAGTACCGCATTAGTCGATGGAAAGTATTCAACTAAAGTCTATTTAAATAGTTTAAAGCAAGCGTGGGAACACTTTACGGAAACAACCGGACGTCAATTCAGCGATATTGATGCTTTTTGCTACCACATCCCTTTTTCAAGAATGACAGAAAAAGCCCACAAAACACTCATTAAGAAGGTTGGTGCTACTGTTTCAGAAACCCTATTCAAAACTCAAACCCAACCAGGTCAGGTTTATAATCGGTTAGTTGGTAATAGCTATAGTGCATCTTTATTTATTGGGTTTTGTTCTTTCTTGGACAATGCTATACAAGATTTAAGCAATAAACGATTTGGATTTTTTAGCTATGGATCAGGCTGTGTAGCAGAATTTTTTAGCGGACTTATCCAACCCAATTATCAACACCACTTAATGACCACAAGCCATCAACAACAAATTTCAAGTCGAAAAGCTTTAGATTATCAAACTTATTTAAAGTTTTATCATACAAATACATTTGGCCAAAACAACATCGTCTTCAACAAAAACAATCCAGGCCCATATCGTTTAGTGGACATCCAAAACGACATCCGACACTACGAAAAGACCTCGTAAGCCAGTCAAAACAAAAACTCAACCCTATTCATTCGACTAGACAGCAACTTTTAGTGCTGAATTCCAACGGCTTTAATAAAAAAGCCACAATCTAAA
>CBFHUY010000065.1:0-10008 GCA_965658885.1 Hydrogenovibrio sp. | reverse complement strand
GCTTCAAACAAATCGGTTGTTCGCACACAACGCCAAGCCATCGCCAGAATCAACAGTGCCAAAATCCCGTCCAATACCATTAGTCATCCCGCCTTTGCGAACACAAGCTTTGACCAATCAAATGACTGACCAACGAAGCACTGAGCAACCCAAGCGTCCAAATAATAATCAACTTTAACGCCACGGCAATTCCCGGTGCTTGCAGGACCAAACCCATTACCACCAATCCCAACCCCATAGAATCCGCTTTAGTCAGGGCATGCAAACGATTGACACTCTCGCCAAAACGCAATAAGCCCACGGTACCCGCGATAAAAAACACCACACCCAGGCTCATCAAGCCAAACCCAAACCAACTCAACCCTGCCTCAAGCCAATTCATGGTTCTCGATCCTCCTTATCGGGTCGCAAACGAACAAAAGCCACCCCTGTGATCGCTGCCAACAGCGCCAACACCAATGCCACATCCCGCAAGGAAGGAATGTCATAAGCCTGAGCCGCCAGCAACAAAATCGCCACCCCGATAGTACCCAACAATTGTACTGCCATCAGCCGATCAGCAGAGTTGCGTCCCCAAACCAATTGCACCAACCCGAGCAGCATACACAACAGCAATACACCCATCATGACTTGATAAAACAGCATCATGCGCTTTCTCCAGCCAAGCGTTGCAAATGCCACTCCAACCGCTTCAGCGCATCCATCACCGCCAGACGATGATCCAGAACATGCACCTGAACTCGATTGCCCTCGACGCCCACCGCCAAAGTGCCCGGCATCAATCCAATCAACCCAATCCACAGATCCTGAGCCCAAGGTGTGGTCAGCACCAACTCATAATCCATCACATAGGGCTCGGTGCGCGGGCGCAACTCAAACGCACGTATGGCAACATCCACCGCACCTTGAAACGCTTCAATCAGGTAGAAAACCACCAGGCCTGGTAGAAAACGCCATTGCATTCGACTAATTACCCTCTGACGCTGAACCCAAATCGTTAGTAGCAAACTCACCCAGAAACCCCAAGTTAAGCCATTTTCATCCCCCTCGCTGATTGCCCACCAGGCCAAGAACAGCACCGCCCAAAGCAACGCGCCTCGAACCCATAACGATCCTGATTGCCGCATCGAAAACAAATTCATTCGTTTGCTAGCCAATTGATTCGCTCCTCAACGTTAAAAACCATCCTTAGACAACCCAGCGATTAATCGTATAGAACGGGCGTTTTAAATGACATTTCTTGTTTAATTGAGAGATAATGTCGTTATTATTCATTTTTTTGCATCCACTTCAAAAAGCGTCTCTTTTTTTCAAATCTAATGCATCAGCCATTGATTATTTATCATACAGAGGTTTTCTATGCCATTTTCAAAACTCGGATTATCAGACCCGATTGTAAATGCAATTTCCGAGTTAGGCTATATCAAGCCGACTGAAATTCAAAAACAAGCCATTCCCATTATTTTATCGGGCAAAGACCTGATGGCTTCAGCACAGACAGGAACCGGCAAAACGGCCAGTTTTATCTTACCCTTGTTGGAAAAAATGCAATCCGATGGTACTGTTCGCAGCCGTTCGATACACGCACTGATCCTCGCACCCACGCGTGAGCTGGCAGCGCAGGTTGAAGCGAGTATCGTAAAATATGCCAAGTATTTGAACTTGAGCTCATTGGCGATTTATGGCGGCACCGATTTAGACCCACAGAAAGAACGCCTCACACAAGGCATCAATCTGCTGGTAGCGACACCAGGAAGATTGCTAGACCTAGCCTATCAACGTGCATTGTTTTTTGATGATTTAGAATTTTTAGTCATTGACGAAGCCGATAAAATGCTCGATATGGGCTTTATCGACGACCTGTATAAAATTATTGATCGCCTGCCCCATCAACGCCAAAACTTACTCTTCTCCGCCACCTTGACCGAAGATGTGCGCTATTTAGCCGCCGATACGGTCTCGGAGGATGCCATCGAAATTTCCATTTCACCACAAAATAAAACCGTCGCCAAAATCAAACAATGGTTGATTACGGTGGATAAAGACACCAAATCCGCGCTTTTGAGTCATTTGATAAACGAACAGCACTGGGATCAGGCGCTGATTTTTGTGGAAAAAAAGCACTCCGCCGCTAAACTCGTCGAACAGCTTGGCAAGCGCGGCATTATTGCTGATGCCATTCATAGCGGACGCAGTCAATCCATGCGAGATCAAGTGTTATCTGACTTTAAATCAGGGAAATTGAAATTTTTAATCGCCACAGGCATTGCCGCCCGAGGGGTTGATATAGACAGTCTCAGTCGCGTTGTCAACTACGACCTCCCTTACCCGGCTGAAGAATACATTCACCGCATCGGACGAACCGGTCGAGCTGGCGCAGCGGGTGAAGCCATTTCATTGGTTTCAAAAGACGACTTCAAAAACCTATGCGCCATTGAAAGCTTACTCGGACACCTGATCGAACGACAAGAAATCGAAGGCTTCCCCGTTAAAAAGGTCGTGCCGATTTCCATTTTAAATTATCGAAAGAACTAAAAACGCTACCCATGCAATGGCGTTTAAAAAAACCAGTTGATTCACCTGGCTAAAAACTAAAAGTAGTTAATTTCTGTTGCGCCAATTTACAGGGTTACGTTTGGCATGAAATACAGCAAGAACTGTAATTTGTTGAGTTTGTTCAATATAGAACACTTCATAAGGAAACTTTTTGGTCAGTGCTCGCCTGATATTTTTATAGACTATTTGATATTGTTTTGGATTATTAACAATGGATTGGAAAACCGCGTCTAAAACGCTTAAAAATTCTGAACCTAATCCTTCTACTCTCGATTGATACCATTCATGCGCTTCAGTAATTTCAACTTCAGCTTCAGGACGAATAATCAGCTTACGGATCACAAATGCCTTTACTCAAGATTTTGCTTTATGTCTGACCAAGAGCGACCTTCACTTGAGTGTTGTTGGAATGCATCCAAACGTTCATCAAGACAGGCCATTTTCGCTTGAGTTAAAGGCAAGTTTTCCGGCGTATCTGAAATAGTATCCCAAATATCAGTAACAAGTTGAATACGATCCGCGATACTCAAGTCTTCAATTTTGATTTGATCTACAAGCATAATCAAGTCTCCAAGTGCGTTATATTCAAAAAGCCAAACAGTTAAGAAAGAAGAAAATTAAGATTGATAACGACCAAATTATTAAGTTTTCTCGTTGTAGAAATTAATTTTACTTTGCTCTCAACTATTTAGCAACAAACCGTTCTGAGAAGCTCTACCAAATCATAAACATGCAGTCTGATAATTCAGATGCGTCTTAATTCCCTAAAAACGCTACAATACCCAAATATTTTTAGACAAAACATTTTATTTTCTGCCTGTGTTCAGCCCTTTGATTGACGCATGCCCCTGCACAAAGGACACCCCTTGGATACGCTTTCATTTTCAACCCTCAATTTACACCCAGACCTGCTGAGTAATTTAGACACGCTGGGTTACACCCAACTCACCGAAATTCAGGCGCAAAGTTTGCCGCCCATTTTGGCTGGCAAAGATGTCATTGCCCAAGGCAAAACGGGTTCGGGCAAAACCGCCGCTTTTGGCTTGGGTTTATTGCAAACACTTGATGCCAAAAACTTTCAAGTCCAAGCATTGGTGCTTTGTCCCACACGCGAACTCGCCGACCAGGTCGCTGAAGAAATCCGTCGTCTGGCGCGCCGTTTGACCAATATCAAAGTGCTCACCCTCTGTGGTGGCCAATCGATTGGTGCACAACTTAGCTCTTTACAACAAGGCGCTCATATAATTGTCGGCACGCCTGGGCGAATTGAAGATCATCTGCGCAAGCAAACTCTGGAATTGGATAGCCTCAAAATGCTAGTCCTCGATGAAGCCGACCGCATGCTTGATATGGGCTTTCAAAACTCACTGGATGCAATTTGCGAACAAGTCCCTTCACCTCGTCAAACCCTATTATTTAGTGCAACTTTCCCCAATCAAATTGAACAAATCAGCCAACGCATTATGCAATCGCCAATGCGTATTCAAGTGGAATCCCAGCACGACCATGCCAGTATTGCACAACATTTTTATCAAGTTGAGACGCCTGAACAACGCCTCACCGCCTTGCGTTTAATCTTATTAAACGCGCGCCCTGAATCGAGCGTGGTCTTTTGCAACACCAAAAAAGATGCGCAAATGGTAGCGGATGCATTGGTGCAATCGGGTTTTAGCGCACAAGCCATCCATGGTGATTTAGAACAACGTGAGCGAGATCAAACTCTGATTCAATTTGCTAATAAGAGTATCGCCGTATTAGTGGCTACCGATGTCGCCGCACGCGGCTTAGATATTGAAGCTTTAGATGCCGTCGTAAACTACCATTTGGCAAACGATCCCGAAGTACATGTACACCGAATTGGCCGCACCGGACGCGCCGGTAGCAAAGGCTTTGCTGCCAGTTTAATCAGTGATAAAGAAAGTTATAAAGTGGCTGTGTTAGGTGAGTATTTAAACCAAACCATCAATGCCGAAGCCTTACCCAGTTTAAGCCTGCTAAAACAAACGCCGCTACAGGCGAAAATGGTGACTTTACAAATTGATGGCGGCAAAAAACAAAAGCTGCGTCCCGGCGATATTTTGGGGGCATTAACGGCAAATCAACACCTGACAGGTGAGCAAATCGGCAAAATCAAAATCACCAGCATCCGTGCCTATGTGGCTGTCGAACGCAAACACGCCAAATTGGCACTCAAACAAATCACCGCCGGCAAGCTCAAAGGCAAAAACTTCCGCGCACGCATTTTAACCCGCTGATCATTAAATAAAAATTGAAACAGGCCTATGCAAATGCACGGCCAGAATCCATTCTCATGATGGAGAAAATACGCTAGAGCGGTGTGAGACATCCCTTCAAAATAGAGTTGTCTCACGACTGGCAGGCATTACATTGAGTTATTGATGCATTTCATGAAGCTCGATCGGATTACGCTTTAAGAATATAAATTCCACCACCAAGATAGCCAGCATTGCTGCACCAGCGACGGCTACCACTAATAGATCACTCGATATCTTCACCCAAAGAAAGCCACCCAAAACTATCAAATCAAAAACAATCGCGCCAATTAGAATGGCACTATGAGCGCCAATCTCTCGGCGGAGATGACGGAATATTCCCCAATGAATGGCCATATCCATAATCAGATAAAAAATAATCCCCAACGCGGCGATACGAGACAGATCAAAGAAAGCTGTTAGCAGCAGTCCCAAAACCACTGTGTAAACCAGCGTATGCTTCTGAATACTGCCAGGCATGCCAAAATGACTGTGAGGAACCAGCTTCATCTCCGTTAGCATTGCCAACATCCGAGAAACGGCAAATATACTAGCGATAATACCGCCAGCGGTAGCCAGCATTGCCAGCACAACCGTAAACCACACCCCATATTCGCCCAATGCGGGTCGAGCTGCCGCGGCCAATGAATAATTTTGGGTTTCGATGATTTGTTGAAGCGACAAGTTACTCGCAACAGCAAATCCTACCAGCGCATAAATCACCACGCAAAGCGTAATGGCAATGATAATGGCCCTCCCCACATTTCGGTGTGGGTCTTTTAGCTCCGAACCACTATTGGTAATGGTGGTAAATCCTTTAAAAGCCAGAATACCGAGGGCGGTCGCCCCGAGAAAACCTGCCAAAGAAGATGTCTCAAGGCTCTGAGCGGAAAAATTCACTTCAACCGAATCGGCCACCGAGACCCCAACCAGACCAAACAGAACAATCCCCCCAATCTTAATCAACCCCAGCATCGATGACACACCCTCGATCATACGGTTTGCGGATAAATTAATCAGAAAAGCCGCGACCAACAATCCGACCCCCAGTGTGGGAACCAGTAAACTCGTATCATCGATTTCAAATAACTGTAAAGTATAGGCGCCAAAGGTACGCGCCAGAAAACTCTGGGCAATGACCATCGAAAAGTACATCAACAACGCATGAAATGCCGTTGTTAGCGTACTGCCATAAGCCTTTTGCAAGTACATGGCGATGCCGCCCGCTGACGTATAAGCATTCGACATTTTAATGTAGGAATAAGCGCTAAAAGAAACTACCAGCGCGGATGAAAGAAAAGCCAGAGGAAAAAGACTGCCCGTCATTTCAGCCATTTGACCGGTCAGGGCAAATATACCTGCCCCAATCATTACCCCCGTGCCCAGTGCAACAGCACCAACCAACGTCAGACTGTCTTTACGATAACGCGGTGTTCTATCCTTAGTGGTATTCATCTTGTCACCCAAATCTTCATTATCGAATCGCAGCATTCGATTGATTGATCACCAGAAGGTTTTGCATCACAAACCGTAAAATTCTGCGCCGCTTTGCGATGTCTCTTTTGTCGGTGTTGGTTAGGCTGATTGCTTCTTTGCAACTTCCGCAACATAAGCGCCCTGAAACCGGGCAATGGTGATTTCATTCTCCGATGGTTGACGACTGCCATCGGCTCCGGCAAGCGTGGTCGCCCCATAGGGAGAGCCACCGGTGATTTCATTCATGTTCGTCTGCTCCTGACAAGAATAAGGAACCCCTACGATAATCATGCCATGATGCAATAAAGTCGTGTGAAATGAAGTAATCGTCGTTTCCTGTCCACCATGTTGTGTACCGGTAGACGTGAAGACACTCCCCACTTTGCCAATTAATTTTCCACCTGCCCACAACCCACCTGTCTGGTCAAGGAAGTTACGCATCTGAGCACACATATTGCCGAAGCGGGTTGGGGTTCCGAATATAATGGCATCGTAATCTGCCAATTCGGCTGTTGACGCAATCTGTGCAGCTTGATCTAACTTGGCACCTGCCTTCTTTGCAGCCTCTTCTGACATGATTTCCGGAACACGTTTAAGCGTGACCTCGGTGTCCTTGACACTACGCGCGCCCTCTGCAACTTCTTGCGCCATCTTTTCGATATGACCATACATGCTATAGTAAAGAACAAGTACCTTTGTCATCTCGCACCTCCTAATTTAAGTGGTTGAAAAATAAATGGTTGTCTTCCATGCTAAACGGGTTAGCAGCACTTGTCAACGACTCTTAAAACGACTATTTCATATTTAAATTCAATATGTTACACCACCTTAACACTAAGACATGAGTGTTTACGTTCATCGAAGTTTTATAATGAATCCCGCCTTTTTAAGTTGAAAGCCACCTCTATTCACTTGCTTTATTATCGCGCTTAGCCCCATGTGATACAGCGAGTAAAAGAAGGGCATAACCGAATATCAGTGCCATCATAACAACCGCCCCCCATAAAGAAATGGGCAGTAAGTAAGCCGAATCACTGCCATCCGTGGCGATCAGATAAACCCATTCATCAAAAGCCATACTCAGCCCCATGCCGAAAACAATTGCGGCGACATCCAGTTTTCGACTATGCCCTTCAAAAAATACCAAAGGAAGCCCACCAATCACAACCAGAAGCAGTCCAGTGTATAAGTGATGAATATTGTAATCACCCACATCAAAATTAGCGTTGGGAAATAAATACAGATAAATTCTGAGTGTTACAAACGTGATTAAGATCGATGCCAAGACAATGACAACTCTTTTGAGATTTAGCTTCATATCAAGCCCCCGGTCGAAACACAAATGTCGTCAACAAAACGGAATGCACAAGTTGAAGACGTTGCTATAAATCTGCATCAAGCGACTGTCTTAACCAATGCGCCAAGATATTGATGGCATCATCATGATTGTGTATTTCATAGGCCGCATTTTCATTTGGTACAGCGATATTGGTTTTGCCAGCTGACGTAAAGGTAAAACTGTGAAGTTTTTGAACGGTTGCATCTGGCTCGATCGGCATGAGATAACAATCGATGCCGCCGACTTGCTTGCCATTACGGATTGAGAAGGAGAATTTAGCCAGCAATTCTCTGTCGAGAAACTTTATCGTGAATGAGTGGCCTGGGTTTTGAGAAATGACAAGGTCACTGAGTCGATCATCATGGGTTCTCAGTGCAGTGATATGTGCGACAAATTCGTTATAGCGAATTAAAAGACGATTATATTTTTCTATTGCGGATGTTACTTCTCCGATTAAATCATTAGCAGGTTCCATAAGCTGTCTCCTATTTATGAATAATGGTCATCATCCTCCATCACAAAACCGTGGTAAAACAAAGGCTTTGATATTCGATGCTTCGTTCGATTATAGACCTTTTTTCCGACCATTTCAGTCGGTTTTTTATATATTCATCCTCCCACCGTTACAAATTACTCAAAGAAAATTGCCTTGCTTAGCCCAAAATCTAACCAGGCCTGGTTGGATTTTGGCACCAAGAACGGGTTGAAACCCATGTTATTGTATCGGTAGATAAATATCGGTAATCAATTGATCTTCAGGAACTTCCCCATTGAGATTGGTGTAATGGAAGAAGCAGGGAAAGTCTCTTAACTCCTCACCGCTATTGGGTAACCAATGGCAATAAAGATGGCGTACTTTGTCGCCAATCTTATCTAAACTCCCTTCGTGACGCAGCACCGCACATCTGCCAGCCGGGATGGCTTTATTGATTAATCCTTGTGCGTTATCCGGGATGGTTTCATCCACTTCCGCACACAGATCAAACCGAAACTTGGCAGGTTCAACGGTATCCGGGTCATCATAAACCAACCCAAAACTTCGATGGCTGGCAACAGGTGAATGTGTCGTTGCTTTTCGCCAAGCTCTAAACGTGTCCAGAGACTCATCAATCTTTTCGGCAGGACCTCTATGTTCCAACACCGCAATTAAAGTGTGATCAAACTCCACGAGATTGATATTCATAACTAGCTTCCTTTCTATTATTGGTTGGGCATACTGGGCTCGCCAATGATGCCAATTCGGGGATTGTCTAAACTGAGAAGGTGTTTGACCAAAAATGTTTTTAAACGCTCTAGAAAAAGCTTCGGAACTTTCAAAGTTGGCTTCCATCGCTATATCAATAATACGCATTGCATGATGATGAGCCAGTTGCTGAGATGCCCGTTTAAAACGTTGCATTAAAACAAACTTCGCTACCGTCATACCGGTGTAAGTTGAGAATTGGCGATGGAAATGAAACTTTGAAAAACAAGCCACCTCGCTGAGTTTGTCAACCGACAAGTCTTCATTGATATGCGCTTGAATATAGTCACAGACTCGATCCATTCTATTCGCGTAATGTTTAACCGCCTGCTTACTCATTATTTGGGTTGCCTCCTAAGTTCAAAGACATTGTGACGTTTTGGTCACTGGCAAACATGATCAAAATTGCTCAACGTACAGAAACTTCATCGAGAAGAAGGGGGAACACCCTTTTTTATTGCCCGAATCAGGTAGAATAGCCGCCATTAAATGAATGAAGAGTAAATCACATGGCAGGATCTTTATTTGACCAGCTCAAAAAATCGGGCTTAGTTGACGAACAAAAAGCCAAAAAACTAAAAAAAGAAAAGTATCAACAAACCAAAAAACAGAAAAACAAAAAAGGCGCGCAACCCCAATCGGAAGCTGCCAAACTGGCTGCCGAAGCCGCCCAGCAAAAAGCGGAAAAAGATCGCCAATTAAATTTAGAGCGACAACAAGCCCAAGCCGAAAAAGCCAAACAAGCTGAATGTCGTCAATTGATTCAAACCCATCAAATACAAGGCTATCAAGGTGATATTGCCTACAACTTTGCCGACGGCACTCAAGTTAAAACCCTTCATGTAAACCCAAACATTCATAAAAAGCTCAGTGCCGCACAGCTTCGCATTGCACGTTTTGAAGCCGGTTATGTATTGGTCTCCGAGGAGGCGGCAACTAAAATTTCGCAACGAGACGAATCAGTTTTGATTCCCATTGTTAGAGACGATCATGACGGCCTATCTCAAGCTGACAAAGACTATTACGCGCAGTTTGAAATACCAGACGATTTAGTTTGGTAATACCGCTCTTACTCACTTTCAAGCTGAGAAGCCAGTTTCTCAGCTAAACTTAACAATTCA
>CBFHUY010000064.1:0-10233 GCA_965658885.1 Hydrogenovibrio sp. | reverse complement strand
ATAGAATTTTTGTGGGTGGGGTGATTATTTTTATCTGGGTCAAGCGATTGACCAGCGACACCTCGAAAATTCTATTGGATTATAGTATTGCGCCTGATATCGAATCTGAAATTGTCGATGTCTTGGAGTCGATTCCGGAAACGAAGGTGGTGGATTTTCACGCTTGGAAATTAAATGCCGAAGATTATGCGGTGATTATTGGTTTGGTCTCGACGTCTCCTGATTTACCTGAAAATTATAAAGCTCGGCTGCAAAGGTTTGAGCAGTTAAAGCACATTACCATTGAAGTAAATCATTGTGAGTAGTGTGTCGGTATTAGCGTTCGGTTGTCGAGAGGAACTCGAGTCGCTGGTCGCTATGAATTTTTAGGATTTGAGCTTGGGGGCGCCAGTCTCCGACCACCCAACGATGTTTGGTTTGATGATTGACTTGCAATTGATGATGCGCTGGCTGATGGGTATGGCCATGAATCAGGTGGTTGCATTGGGGGTGCGCTTCAAAGAGAGCTTCAACAGCCGTATCAGTGACATCCATATAGCGCATCGGTTTTTGTTGGCTGGAGGTTTTTGACCCTTGGCGCATGGCATTACCAATCGCTAAGCGCCGCTTTTGCGGCAGCCATAAAAACAGGCGTTGAACCCAAGGATGTCGCAGTAAGCGCCGCATACGTTGATAGCCTCTATCTTCCGTGCAGAGTTCATCACCATGACAAAGCAATAAAGGTAAACCATAAAGCGTGACACAGCTTATGTCCGCTAAGGGTTGAATGCCACTGGCTTGCCAAAAAGCCTCGCGCATTAAAAAATCACGATTACCATAAAGACCATAAATAGGGATGCCACTGTCACTGAGCCGTTTGAGCGCAGCGATTTCAGTTTGATATTCGATTAAACCGATATCGTCGCCGACCCACATTTCAAATAGATCGCCTAAAATATAAAGCGCATCTGCATGGCGCGCATCGGTTTCGAGAAAGTGGATAAAGGCTTGGTTAATCGGGTGAGAAGCATCTGGTTGCAAATGAATATCTGCAACCAGTAACGTATAAGTGGTGCCGGAAGCTGACATGCTTAGTCGGATTCAATCACACGTGTATTTTTGATCATAATGTCTTCAACGGGAACGTCCTGATGTCCACGGCGGGTGGTGGTTTCGACCTTTGCCATTTCATCAATGACGTCTAAACCATCGACAATTTTGCCAAATACGGCGTAGCCCCAACCATTCATATCTTTGGAGCGGTGATCCAAAAAGTCGTTATCAACCAGATTCATAAAGAACTGGGTGGTTGCAGAATGAGGGTCCATTGTTCGTGCATAAGAAAGGCTGCCTCGAACATTTTTTAAGCCATTGTCGGCTTCATTTTCAATGGGATCGCCCGCTGGCTTATCTTCCATGCCGGGCAACATGCCACCGCCTTGTACCATAAAGCCAGGGATGATCCGGTGAAAAATAGTGCCGTTATAGAAACCATCCATTGCATAATGAACAAAATTTTCAGCGCCAATCGGTGCTTTTTCGTGGTCAACTTCAACGGTGATGTCGCCCAAAGTGGTTTCAAAGATAACTTGGGTTGTCATGGTTAGATTCCTGTCAGTGTTTAAGATAAAAAATAGAGAGTCGATCACGTATTTTATTGGATTTGCGTAACCTTCGTCATAATGATTGGGGATAAAGGAACATCACCCATGCCGCTATTAAAGCCAGTTTTGGCTTGACGAATTTGATTCACAACGCGCATCCCTTTAATGACTCGACCAAATACCGCATAGCCATAAGCGCGTTCGGTTTTTTCACGAAAGTCTAAAAAACTGTTTTGAGCCACATTGATAAAAAACTGAGATGAGGCTGAATGCGGGTCATTGGTACGCGCCATAGCGACCGTGCCAATTTGATTTTTAAGCCCATTGTCTGCTTCGTTTTGAATGGGGGCATGCGTTTTCTTTTTGTGCATCTGTTCAGTGAATCCACCCCCTTGAATCATAAAGTTTGGAATCACACGATGAAAGATCGTGCCTTCATAAAAGCCTTCATTTACGTATCGTAAAAAGTTTTTTACAGTCTTAGGGGCTTTATTGGGGTAGAGTTCAATAATAATATTGCCTTTCGTGGTTTCAATCAGGACTTGTGGCAATTTTTGGTCAGCTGCAAAAGCGCTATTGAACAAGAATAATTGGCTCAAAAGGGCCCAAAGTAAAAAACGTTTCATGGTTAAGACTCCCAAATAAAAGTGGTCGTTATTTTAGCATGATGACATTTGACTATGGTGTTGAATATTGGATTTTTGGCTGAGACCCAACTAGACAATGATGTGAAGAAAATGGTGGTTAATCTGTGCGAGTCACAAGACGGTCATGTATTATTAAAATTTTTTATCATGAGTTGGTGCTGATAATAAAGGTGGTTCAATGAGTACGGATATGAAAGGGTCTATAAAAAAACCGGTGTTGTCCTATGGGTTAGTCGGGATTCAGTTTTTGGCGATGGGGGGCATTCTTATTACAACGGATTGGATCGTTATGAGCGGATGGGGTCTCATGCAACTTGTCGGTGTCCTGTTGGCTGTTTGGGCGGTTTTGACCATGCATTTAGGACGGTTTAATATTGTTCCTGATCCACGCCCTGATGGTGTTTTAGTGCAAACCGGTCCCTACCGTTGGATAAGACACCCGATGTATGCCGCCATTCTTTATGTGTTTTTTCCGATGACGGTGGCGCATGCGTCGTTTGAAACCAGCATTTTATTTGGGGTGTTGGTATTCGATCTATTGATAAAATTACACTACGAAGAACGGTTGTTAATAAATCGTTTTCCCGATTATGTCGATTATCAATGTCGAACGCAGCGACTGGTTCCTTACTTATATTAATCAATTCGATAGGCTTCATCAGACATTATCAACTGCTTGCATCAGTGTGCGTGGTATAATGCTCGGTTATTATTTTTAGACTAGACAGGTTTAATTTCACATGAGTCAAAACACTGCTTCCCCAGTCGATAAACCCACCAATTTTATCCGTCAAATTATTGATAAGGATCTGGATTCCAAGCGAATCTCTCAGGTTCAAACGCGGTTTCCTCCAGAGCCGAATGGCTATCTTCATATTGGTCATGCAAAATCAATTTGTTTGAACTTTGGTTTGGCAGAGGATTATCAAGGCCTTTGCAATTTACGTTTCGATGATACCAATCCAACCAAAGAAGAAATGGAATACGTTGAAGCCATTAAAAAAGATGTTGCTTGGTTAGGGTTTGAATGGGCAGGTGAGCCTCGCTATTCCTCCAATTACTTTGATCGTTTTTATCAGTATGCGGTTGAATTGATTGAGAAAGGGTTGGCTTATGTATGCTTCCTCAATGCAGAAGAAACCCGTGCTTATAGAGGGACTTTAACGGAGCCAGGAAAAGATAGCCCCTATCGTGATACTTCCGTAGCGGAGAACTTAGCGTTATTTGCCAAAATGAAAGCCGGGGACTTTAAAGAAGGGGAGTGTGTGTTGAGGGCGAAAATCGATATGTCTTCGGCCTTTATGTGTTTGCGCGACCCGGCTTTATATCGTATCCGTTTTGCTTATCATCATCAGACGGGGAATGAATGGTGTATCTACCCCATGTACGATTTTGCCCATTGTATTTCCGATGCGATTGAGGGCGTGACCCATTCACTTTGTACGCTCGAATTCCAAGACAATCGTCGTTTGTACGATTGGGTTCTGGAGCACTTAGAGGACTTTAATCGTCCTGACCGCCCATATCAATATGAATTTTCGCGTCTGAATCTTGAATATACGATGATGTCAAAACGTAAATTGCATCAACTGGTGCAAGATGAATTGGTGTCAGGCTGGAATGATCCGCGGATGCCGACGCTTTCTGGGCTAAGACGTCGTGGGGTGACACCAGCCGCTATTCGTGATTTTGCCGAGCGTATCGGTATCTCAAAGGTCGATAGTATGACCGAAATGGGCATATTAGAAGCCGCGATTCGCGATGATTTGAATGTAGTGGCGCCTCGAACAATGGGGGTGGTTGATCCGGTTGAACTCATTATAGAAAACTATCCTGAAGATCAGCTAGAAACCCTGTCGGCGCCTTTACATCCTCAAAATGAGGCGATGGGACAAAGGACGATTCATTTTAGCCGTCACCTTTATATTGACCAGGCCGATTTTGTGGAGGTCGCACCTAATAAAAAATGGAAGCGTCTTGCCCTCGATAAAGAAGTGCGTTTGAGAAATGCTTATGTCATTAAAGCGCACAAAATGGAAACGGATGACAATGGCAAGGTGACGAAAATTTATGCCACCTATGATCCAGAAACCTTGGGCAAGAACCCAGCAGATGGTCGTAAGGTCAAAGGGGTGATTCATTTTGTCGAAGCGACCCAAGCGTTACCTGCAGAATTTCGACTCTATGATCGCCTGTTTAGTGTGCCAAACCCCGCGAAAGAAGACGATTTTGAAGCGGTGATTAACCCCGAATCTTTGGTCATTAAACAAGGATTTGTGGAAGCCAATATGGCGGATGCCCAGCCAGAAAAAGCCTATCAATTCGAACGTGAAGGGTATTTCTGTCGAGATAACCAAGCCAAGCAAGCCTTAGTGTTTAACAAAACAGTCGGGTTGAGAGATACATGGAGTCAATCTTAATGGAGAACTTATCTTCTGGTTCAGAACCGTTAAAATTTTATAATACGGAAACACGAAAAAAAGAAACCTTTAAGCCGATAAAACCGAATCAGGTTGGCCTTTACGTCTGTGGCGTGACGGTCTATGACTTTTGTCATGTGGGGCATGCCAGAGTGATGGTGGTGTTTGATACCCTTGTACGTCATTTGCGACAATTGGGTTATGACGTGACGTATGTGAGAAATATCACCGATATTGATGACAAAATTATAAAGCGGGCACTCGAAAATCAAGAATCCATTCAATCCTTAACACACCGTTTTATTGAGGCAATGCACGAAGACGAAGCCGCATTAAATGTGTTGCGTCCGGATATTGAGCCGAAGGCAACGGATTATATGCCGAAAATTGAGCAAATGATTGCCAAGCTGGTGGATAAAGGATTTGCTTATGCGGCAGACAATGGCGATGTCTATTTTCATGTGAAAGCCGACGAAGACTATGGCCGTTTATCCGGTAAAACGCTTGCCGATTTAGAATCCGGCGCGCGGGTTGAAATCAATACCGCGAAAAAAGATCCGTTAGATTTTGTGCTGTGGAAGGCCTCTAAAGAAAATGAACCCGCCTGGTCTTCTCCTTGGGGAGACGGGCGTCCGGGTTGGCATATTGAATGTTCCGCTATGTCAACGGACTGTTTAGGGAGTCATTTTGATATTCATGGCGGCGGTATGGATTTGAGTTTTCCTCATCATGAAAATGAAATTGCCCAATCGGAATGCGCAACGGGTGAAACCTATGTCAATTTATGGATGCACTGTGGGTTTGTGCGCATTGACGACGAAAAAATGTCGAAGTCTTTGGGCAACTTTTTTACCATTCGAGAAGTCCTAAAGCAGTATCACCCCGAAGTGATTCGCTATTTTTTACTGGCCAGTCATTATCGGAGTCCAGTCAATTATTCTGAAGAGAATTTAAATAATGCCAAGGCCAGTGTTGGAAGACTCTATTCCGCATTAGAAGCCATTCCGGCAGATGCGTTAGCATCTGCATCAGTCGCACCGTCTGAGCTAGAAGTAGAATTTATGGCTGCAATGAATGATGACTTAAATACCCCGCAAGCACTGGCAGTGTTATTTGAATTGGCGAAGCAGATTAATATCCAAAAACAACCAGGCCTGGCTGTTTTATTGCAAAAAATGGCCAATCAATTGGGCTTATTGCAACAGACGCCGGAGCAGTTTTTTAAGTCACAACCTTCTGAGTCAAGCCTTGATGATCAAGCGATTGAGTCATTAATCGCTGAGCGGGCAGCCGCACGTCAAGCTAAGGATTTTGCTCGATCAGATGCGATTCGAGATGAATTATTGGCGCAAGGGATTGAATTGTTGGACAGCGCCACAGGCACGACTTGGCGAAAAATATAAGGATAACTTATGAAGTTTTTGAGAAATTTTTAATATTAGAGTTTGACAATATAAATTATTTCTATTAAACTGTGCTCAATTCATGGTTTTTTCATGAGTATCCTCCTCTGATTATTTCTCGAAAGGGAATAATGCATTTCAAGCCTCAGGTGTCCCTGGGGCTTTTTTTTTATCTAAATTTCTAATAAATGTGCTCGGAATAGAGGACAGGCGATGCTTTTTGGGGAGTGTTGTCTATCGAAAAAAGATGGGCTACGGTTTTCCGATCGGGTGCATAAAATTTTCTAAGCGATCATACTTTTTATTGAGGATTGACTTAAAGATGGTGGTGTATTCTAGAACCGCTTTGACATAGGCACGGGTTTCAGAAAAGGGGATGGTATCAATCCATTGGTCCGCTGCCATGGTTTGGTGTTTAGGAATCCATTGATCGACCCGTCTTGGGCCGGCATTATAGGCAGCGGTGGCGAGTATACGGCTACCATTATATTTCTGGTGTAAATAACTGAGATAAGCACTCCCCAGTTGAATGTTATCTTGTGCGTGTGTGAGCCGGTTATAGCGCCATTTCGGCAGTCCGATTTTTTTGCCGATATAGCGCGCCGTAGTCGGCATCAGCTGCATCAGTCCAATTGCACCAGCGGATGAACTGATGTTATCGGCAAAAGCGCTTTCTCGACGCATGACGCCATAAACCCAAGCCGGATCAATGGTGTTTTTGTTGGCAGCTTGCATCACAGGCTCTTTGTAGGGTGTGGGGAAACGCAGCGATAAGTCATCCCATTTTTTGACTTTGGAGATGGTTTGAATCGCAAGATGATGTTGGTTCCAGTCGGACATCAGATTGGCAATGGCTTCAAAGTCATTCGCATTTGTGTGTTCTAACAAATGATACCATTCCCGCTTTAAACTGATTTTCCAGTCGATGGCAAGCAATTCTTCAATAATGCGCAGTTGCGGGTACTTCTCCTGTAAGCTGGCTTTGCTTTGAGATTCGCTGGGTTCTGGGTTGAACCGATAAGGTTGTTTCAGGCGGTCGGCTGCTAAAAATCCATAAAAATTACGTTGTTGAGCGAGGCGTTGATAGATGCTTTTTGCTTCACTGGCTCGGTTCAGCTTTGACAGGGAGCGCGCAAGCCAATATTGCCAACGCTTCTTATTCTGATCGTTACTGGGCATTCGGTCATATAAGTCCATATAACGTAGCCAATCGCCATTGCGGATAGTGAGCTGTAACTCCCATTCTAGGGTTTTATTGTCTTTACTTGCTTGGTCAATTTGTGCCAGAGTTTCGCCGGCAGAAGGGTCATATCGATACGCCAGTCTCAGACCAATGGTCTTGGTGATGGCACCCACTTCTTCATTATTTAAACCGTATTGAGCCGCGCGTTTTCCGAGTAGAGACAGTGCTTTTTGAGGGTGTCGATAGGCATACCTTAAAATGCCTTGTTTAAAAATTTGCTGCCGAATGACGGGTGAAATGCCTGCTGGCATCGCTCGTGTAACGAGTTCAGGGGTCTGATAGACTTTGAGCCAATAGGCTAGCGCTTTTTGTTCAATCTTAGAGAGATCTCTGCCAACTTTTTTGGCAATTCGAGTCTTGCCTTTTTGCATGGCCAGTTCAATTTTTTGCCAAACCATCGAACCAGTGAGTGCTTTTTGTTGACGTAAATAGCGATCAACGGGTTTGCAGGCAGACGGTATGACCAATGACTTTACCCAAAGCTGCTTCGCTTGTGTTAGGACTGAATCGGATGCTTGTTGGGC
This sequence comes from Hydrogenovibrio sp., assembly GCA_965658885.1. Lineage (GTDB taxonomy): Bacteria > Pseudomonadota > Gammaproteobacteria > Thiomicrospirales > Thiomicrospiraceae > Hydrogenovibrio. The sequence goes on along the minus strand of CBFHUY010000064.1, from coordinate 2,413 downwards.
AATGGTTGCGCGAATCGCATAGCAACTTAGGCTGGTTGAATGAATGTTTGATCCTGGGTAATGTTTGAGAAACAAGGACCATTGTTGTGTTTTGCCTAGGTGATACAGCCATTTGCGTTTTAAAAAGAAGGGTAAGGGGCTTTGTTTGGTGGTTGCCAGGTAGTTTTCAATTAATGGCGCAGGCGTCTCTTCTAAATGAAACATATAGTCTAAGTAGGGAAGATAGTGATATAGACTATAGTCGACTAATTGCTGCTTGTATTTAGCGATGAGCGGTCGATCATTAGCTTTAATTGCTTCATAAGCTTTTAAAAAAGTTTGTTGATTGGTTGTGAGTTGGCTGCGGTCGACTGCTGCCAGGCTATAGGATGTCATTGCCAGCAGTAGCAGCGTCAGTATGACAGGCTGGATTTGGATGCCAAACAAAGATGGAGCGGGGTGTTGCATAAGTTAGCTTTTGACCCAAACAGTAATTTTCGTTCCAGGTTGAAGAATATCAGAACGCTTAATACCGTTCCAATTACACAGTTCTTTGGTCGTCACTCGGTACTTTTGAGCCACGACCCAAAGGCTTTCGCCATTTTTAAGCGTGTGAGATAGCTCTTTGCCATAACGGTCAGATCGTATGACTAATTTTTGTCCTTTTCGAATCGGTTTGCGAATGCTGATGCGATTCCATTCACAAAGCTTTCTAGGCGTGGTGTTATAGTAGCGTGCAATGGTCCATAGGCTTTCACCGGACTGCACTTTATGAATATGTTGTTGCCCTTGATATCGTTGGGATTTTTTTAAAGGTTGCTCGGCCAATGTATGACTTTTGGGGAGCGGGATGAGTAATGTTTTCCCTGCTCGTAAGAAGCTGGTTTTCATGCCATTGAGCCTTTTGATTTCCTTGCTTGAGGTATGGTAGCGATAAGCAATGACACTCAGGCTCTCACCCGACTTGATTTTATGTTGCACCCAATTGACGGCGAAGTCCTGAGGGGCTTTTTGGTAGGCTTGTTTAAACGTCGTGATTTTATCAATGGGCAATAATAGCGCATAATTTTCAGAGCGCGAAGGCGGGGTCGCCAATCGGAGGTAGCCTGGGTTTAATGTCTTTAAGGTGTCGACTTGTGTATCCAATGCTTGAGCGACTTTGGTTAAGCTGATTTGGTTCGATAAAGGCACTTTGGCAAAATAGGGCTTATTGGGAATAGGCTCTAGTTCGATGCCGACTTGATTTCGGTGTCGAATTAAATAGGAGATGGCCAGTAGCTGTGGCACATAGTGTTGTGTTTCTTTGGGTAAATAGTCCCGAATATTCCAAAAACTGGCCAAGCCATTAGGGTGTTTTTTTAAATAACGTTTTTTGGCTTTCAGAATATTGCCATAGCCACTGTTGTAGGCGGCTAAAGCCAATAGCCAATCATAATCATTCTGTTTGTAGAGTGCTTGTAAATAGTCAAGTGCAGCCAAGGTGCTTTTTTCAACATCTTGTCGGCCATCATACCACCAGTTTTTATGTAATCCATACATATAGCCAGTTGCGGGCATGAACTGCCAAAGACCAGCGGCATCGACATAAGAACGGGCATAAGGGTAATAACCACTTTCAACGATTGGTAAAAGGGCAATTTCATAAGGCATTTGGCGGCGTTTTACTTCACTTAAAATAAAATGTAAATAGGGTTTGGCCCGTGATGAAACCCGCTTAAAGTAACTGGGTCTTTTTTGATAGTAGTTGAGATAGTCTTCAAAATGGGTAAGGTGTGCCGGTTCAATAAAAAAATGGTCGGTCAATTCGTTCCACAGGTTTTGGTATGGCTTGGTGCCAGGAGCGAATACATTTTCAACGTCGTCATCTTGCTTTTCAATGGCAGCCGCTGGGAACTGGCTTTTCACTTGAATAATTGCCAATTTAAAAGGGTCGATAAAGGCTTCATCGTGCGGAATATGCGGTTCATTGATGGGGAGTGGTGGCAAAGGCGGGCGGGTTTCCAATTCGGAGCTATTGTCTTCAACAACGGGGTCCGCTGCTGCGGGTTGGCTAGCGATGATTTTAGGCTGGCTTAACGATGATAGGCTCGGTAATTCAGACAGTTGGGCGCAACCGGCTAAGCTGAGTAATAGGGTTAGAGAGATGAAAGAAAGGCTGTAACGAAAAGTTTTAATCATGGTTATTTAATTCCAGAATGCCAGAGGCATCACACGCATCTTTCCAGGCTCTTAAGGTTGCAAATAAACTGGCAGGTGAGTCAGCGTTCGCTCCCCGCTCAACTAGGGTGTTTTTTAAAGGGGATTGGTCAAACCTCAAAAAGGGGTTGGTTTGTTTTTCAATGCCTAAGGATGCCGGGACGCAAGGTTGTTGCATTAGGGTTTTTTGGGTGACACTATTCAGGCGCGTTTGGATTGTGAGGTTATCCGGTTCGGC